>PNJM01000055.1 GCA_013821865.1 Rhodocyclaceae bacterium | reverse complement strand
ATCGACGCGGCAAAGCCGTTGGCGCGCGCCCTGTCGTAGGTGTCCGCAGCGCTTCCTGCCGGCTTTCCGTGCTGCCAATGTCCGTTCTGGCCGGGCGCGGCGGCGAGCCACGTCCGCAGAGTATAATCTCTTCTTTTTTAGCGACAATTCCGGAAACGCCCGCCCATGCAGGAAAAATACAATCCGGCCGAAATAGAGCAGGCCGCACAACAACACTGGGAAAAGACCCGCGCCTTCCGCGCCGTCGAGGATGCCTCGATGCCCAAGTATTACTGCCTGTCGATGTTCCCCTACCCGTCGGGCAAGCTGCACATGGGCCACGTGCGCAACTACACCATCGGCGACGTGCTGACGCGCTACCACCGCATGCGCGGCTACAACGTGCTGCAGCCCATGGGTTGGGACGCCTTCGGCCTGCCCGCCGAGAACGCGGCGATGGCCAACGGCGTGCCGCCGGCCAAATGGACCTACGACAACATCGCCTACATGAAGAAGCAGCTCAAGTCGCTGGGCTTCGCCCTCGACTGGGAGCGCGAGTTGGCCACCTGCCGGCCCGATTATTACAAGTGGAACCAGTGGCTGTTCCTGCGCATGCTGGAAAAGGGCCTCGCCTACCAGAAGACCGGCGTGGTGAACTGGGACCCGGTTGACCGGACCGTCCTCGCCAACGAGCAGGTCATCGACGGCCGCGGCTGGCGCACCGGCGCACTCGTGGAAAAGCGCGAGATTCCCATGTACTACCTGAAGATCACGGATTACGCCGAGGAACTGCTCACGGCGCTCGACAGCCTGCCCGGCTGGCCCGAGCGCGTCAAGACCATGCAGGCCAACTGGATCGGCAAGTCCTACGGCGTGCGCTTCGCCTTCCCGTACGAGCTCGACGGCAGGCAGGAGAAGCTGTGGGTGTTCACCACCCGCGCCGACACCATCATGGGCGTGACGTTCTGCGCCGTCGCCGCGGAACATCCGCTGGCCACCCACGCCGCGAAAAACAACCCGAAGCTCGCCGCCTTCATCGAGGAATGCAAGCACGGCTCGGTCATGGAAGCCGACCTGGCGACGATGGAGAAGAAGGGCATGCCGACTGGCATCTTCGCCAACCATCCGCTCACCGGCGAGAAGGTCGAGGTGTGGGTCGGCAACTATGTGCTGATGGGCTACGGCGAAGGCGCCGTGATGGCGGTGCCGGCGCACGACGAGCGCGATTTTCACTTCGCCAGGCAATACGGCCTGCCGATCAAGCAGGTCATTGACGTGCCGGGCAAGACTTTCTCGCTCGACGCCTGGCAGGAGTGGTATGCCGACAAGGAAACCGGCCGCTGCGTCAACTCGGGCAAGTACGACGGCCTCGATTACTCCGCTGCCGTCGACGCCATCGCCGCCGATCTCAAGGCGAAGAACCTCGGCAACAGACAGGTGGTGTGGCGCCTGCGCGACTGGGGCATCTCGCGCCAGCGCTACTGGGGCTGCCCGATCCCGCTCATTCATTGCGAAAAATGCGGCACGGTTCCCGTGCCCGACGACCAGTTGCCGGTGGTGCTGCCGGAGGACTGCGTGCCGGACGGCTCGGGCAACCCGCTCAACAAGCGCGCGGATTTCCTCGATTGCACCTGTCCGAAATGCGGCGGGAAAGCACGGCGCGAAACCGACACCATGGACACCTTCGTCGACTCGTCCTGGTACTACACCCGCTACGCCTGTGCCGACAACGGAAGCGCGATGGTCGACGATCGCTCCAAGTACTGGCTGCCGGTGGACCAGTACATCGGCGGCATCGAGCACGCCATTCTGCACCTGCTCTACTCGCGCTTCTGGACGAGGGTCATGCGCGACCTCGGCCTGGTGCACTTCGACGAGCCGTTCAGCCGCCTGCTGACGCAGGGCATGGTGCTCAACGAGATCTTCTTCCGCAAGCCGGAATCCGGCCGCATCGCCTACTACAACCCGGCCGACGTCGAACTGAAATTCGACGACAAGGGCACCCGCATCGGCGCCGCACTGAAATCGGACGGCCAGCCGGTCGAGTCCGGCGGCATCGGCACCATGTCGAAATCGAAGAACAACGGCGTGGATCCGCAGGCACTGATCGAGGAGTTCGGCGCCGACACGGCACGCTTCTTCACGATGTTCGCCAGCCACCCGGAGCAGACGCTGGAATGGTCGGATTCGGGCGTCGACGGCAGCTACCGCTTCCTCAAGCGCGTGTGGCACTTCGGCTGGAAATTCAGGACGGATTGGCAGCCGAAGATCGGTTCGCAGCGCCTGCTGGCCGCGGGCGGCAGGCTTGATGACGAACTGGCGGCGGTGCGGCGCGAGGTGCACACCAACCTCAGGCAGGCCAACTACGACTTCCGGAAATTCCAGTTCAACACCGTCGCCTCGTCGGCGATGAAGATACTCAACGCCCTGGAGCGCGCGCCCCAGGCCGGCACCCAGGCCCATGCCGAAGTGGCCGAGGAAGGCCTGAATATCCTGCTCAGGCTGCTCTCGCCCATCACGCCGCACATCTGCCATCATCTCTGGTGCGAACTGGGCTTCGGCACGGACGTGCTGCATGCTCCTTGGCCGGAGCCGCTGGAAGCCGCGCTGGCGCAGGACGAGATCGATCTGGTGCTGCAGATGAACGGCAAGCTGCGCGGCTCGGTGAAGGTGCCGGCGGGCGCAACGAAGGAGCAGGTCGAGCAGGCAGCGCTTGCTTCAGAGGCGGCGCAGAAACACATGGAAGGCAGGCCGGCGAAGAAGGTCGTCGTCGTGCCGGGCCGGCTCGTCAACATTGTCGTTTGAAACGGAGAAAACATGCGGGCGCCGATTGCCATCCTCTTCGTCTCGCTGCTGGCCGGCTGCGGCTTCCAGCTGCGCGGCGCACAGCCGCTGCCCTTCGAGAGCCTGCATCTGGCCGTCGCCGAGAATTCCGAACTGGGCGCGTCGCTCAAGCGCAACATTCGCGCGCAGGGCGGCACGCGCCTGGTCGAAACGGCGCAGGAAGCCCAGGCCATCTTCACCGTCGTCAGGGAAACGCGCGAAAAGAACATCCTCAGCCTCTCCTCGGCCGGCCGCGTGCGCGAGTTTCAGCTGCGGCTGCGCTTCGTCTTCCGCGTGCATGACCTCAAGGGGCGCGAGTTCCTGCCGGCCAGCGAGATCGTGCAGACGCGCGACATCAGCTTCAGCGATGCCCAAGTGCTGGCCAAGGAGCAGGAGGAAAACCTTCTCTGGCGCGACATGCAGAACGACCTCGTGCAGCAGATCATGCGCCGCATGGCCGCGGCGAAAGTGGAAGGGTAGCGCCCGCCTTGCAACTCCGCGCCGACCAGCTGCCCGCCCACCTCGGCAAGACCCTCGCGCCGCTCTATGTTCTCCACGGCGACGAGCCGCTGCTGGTGATCGAAGCCGGCGACACCATTCGCGCCGCCGCGCGCGCCAAGGGCTACGACGAGCGCGAGGTGCTGGTCACCGGCCCCAGCTTCAAGTGGGACGCCCTGATGCTCGCCGCCGGCAACATGTCGCTCTTCGGCGGCAACAAGCTGGTCGACCTGCGCATTCCCAACGGCAAGCCGGGCCGCGACGGCGGCGACGCCCTGCAGCGCTATTGCGAGCGCATGGCCGCTGGCGTGGTGACCCTCGTCACCCTGCCCCAGCTCGACTGGCAAACGAAAAAGGCCGCTTGGTTCGGCGCGCTCGCCGAAGCCGGCGTGGCCATCGAACTGAACGCTCCGGCCCTGCCCGACCTGCCCGACTGGATCGGCATGCGCCTGGCGCGCCAGCGGCAATCCGCCGAACGCGGGGCGCTGGACTTCATCGCCGCCCACGTCGAAGGCAACCTGCTCGCCGCCCATCAGGAAATCCAGAAGCTCGCCCTGCTCTATCCCGCCGGGGACCTCAGCCTGGCGCAGGTCGAGGATGCGGTGCTCAATGTTGCGCGCTATGATGTGGACAAGCTGCGCGCCGCTCTGCTTGCCGGCGACGCCGCCCGCTGCGCCCGCCTGCTCGACGGCCTGCGCGCCGAAGACGTGGCGCCGCCCCTGCTGCTGTGGGCCTTCGCCAGCGAGATCCGGGCGCTCGCCGCCTTGCGCGCGGCACAGGATGAAGGGCGGCCGCTCGCGGCCGCCCTGCGCGCCGAGCGGATTTTCGACGACCGGCGTGCCGCCGCGCTGCAGCGTGCACTGCCGCGCTTCAGGGAAGGGCAACTGCGTGCGGCGCTGCTCGCCGCCGCGCGCATCGACCGCATGATCAAGGGCCTGACGCGGGGCGACATCTGGGATGAATTCCTCCAGCTGGCCCTGCGCCTGGCGAGAAAGCCGAAATGAAGGCTGAAGCGATGAACGTGAAAGACTACATGCAGAACCTCGGCCGCCAGGCGCGGACCGCGTCCCGCCTCATGGCCAAGGCCTCGACCAGCGCCAGGAACCGGGCGCTGCTCGCCGTCGCCGCGGCGATCCGCCGCGATGCCGCGAAGCTGCTTGCCGCCAACCGCGAGGACATGGAAGCGGCGCGCGCGGCCGGCCTGGAGGAGGCCCTGCTCGACCGCCTGGCGCTCACCGAAAAATCGGTCGCCGCCATGGCGGAAGGGCTGGAGCAGATCGCCGCCCTGCCCGACCCCATCGGCGAGATCAGCGAACTCAAGTTACGCCCCACCGGCATCCAGGTCGGCAGGATGCGCGTGCCGCTCGGCGTCATCGGCATCATCTACGAGGCGCGCCCCAACGTCACCGTCGATGCCGCCGGCCTGTGCCTGAAGGCCGGCAACGCGGCAATCCTGCGCGGCGGCTCGGAGGCAATCCGCTGCAACCGGGCGCTGGCGGCGCTGGTGCATGAAGGCCTGCGCGCGGCCGGCCTGCCCGAAGGCGCCGTGCAGGTGGTGGACACCACCGACCGCGCCGCGGTGGGCGAACTTGTCACCCTGAAGGAATTTGTCGACGTCATCGTGCCGCGCGGCGGCAAGGGGCTGATCGAACGCATCTCGAACGAGGCGCGCATCCCCGTCATCAAGCACCTGGACGGCATCTGCCACGTCTATATCGACGGCGACGCCGACATCGAGAAGGCCGTTCGCATCGCCGACAATGCCAAGACGCAGCGCTACGGCACCTGCAACACCATGGAGACGCTGCTGGTGGCGGCGGACATCGCGCCGGAAGTCTTGCCGCTGCTGGCGAAAATCTATCTCGACAAGGGGGTGGAACTGCGCGGCTGCGCCGCCTCCCGCACCCTGGTGCCGCAGATGAAGCGGGCGACCGAGGAGGATTGGCGCACCGAGTATCTCGCGCCCATCCTCTCGGTGCGCGTCCTCGCCGGGCTGGATGAGGCCATCGGGCACATCAACACCTACGGCTCGCAGCACACCGATGCCATCATCACCGAGAATTACACCAAGGCCATGCGTTTCCTGCGCGAGGTGGATTCCAGTTCGGTGATGGTGAATGCCTCGACGCGCTTCGCCGACGGCTTCGAATACGGCCTCGGCGCCGAGATCGGCATCTCCACCGACAAGCTCCACGCCCGCGGCCCGGTCGGCCTGGAAGGGCTGACCAGCCAGAAGTGGATCGTGCTGGGGAACGGCGAGATCCGCCAGTAGGCGGCCCGGGGCGGGATCCGCATCCAACATCCAATGTACCTACCAAGGAGAAAAGCATGAACCGACTGATATCGCTCTCACTTGCCGCGGCCGCTTTCCTGCTGGCCCTGCCGGGGCTGGCCGCCGTCGAAGTTGCCGGCGTGAAGTTCGAGGACAAGGCAAAGCTTGGCGCGGCCGAGCCGCAACTGAATGGCGCCGGCCTGCGCAGCCGCGCCTTCTTCAAGGTTTATACCATCGGGCTCTATCTTCCGGAAAAGAAGAGCACGACGGATGCCGTGCTCGCCCTCAACGGCGCCAAGCGCCTGCATATCGTCACGCTGCGCGAGCTCACCGCGGAACAATTCGCCGATGCGCTGATAAGCAGCCTGGAAAAGAACCACAGCGAGGCCGAGTTGGCGCCGCTCAAGGCGCGCGTCGAGGAGTTCCGCGCCGCGATTCTCGCCCTCGTCTCCGTCGGCAAGGGCGCCGTTGTCACCCTCGACTACCTGCCCGAATCCGGCACCCGCCTGTCCGTGGGTGGCCAGGCCAGGGGCAAGGACATTGCCGGCGAGGATTTTTACCGCGCCCTGCTGAAGATCTGGCTGGGATCGAAGCCGGCGCAGGACGACCTGAAGGAACTGCTGCTCGGCAAGCCGCCGCAGTAAGCGGCAAACCGTTGGCCTTCCCAACGGATATAATCCGCACACAAGGCCGACCACGGCCGCTACAACAGGAGGAGACATGAGCAATCTGCTGCGCGCACTCGCACTCTGCGCCGGCGCCCTGTGCGCATTCGGCGCAATGGCGCAATCCAAGACCAACCTTTCCATCGGCACGGGCGGCACAGGCGGCGTGTACTACCCGCTCGGCGGCGGCATGGCCAATATCCTCACCAAGAATGTCCCCGGCTGGCAGGTCACGGCCGAGGTGACGGGCGCCTCGGTCGACAACATGAAGCTTATCAACGCCGGCAAGTCGGACGTCGGCTTCACCATGGCCGACACCGCCTGGGAAGCCTACATCGGCGTCGACAAGTTCAAGGACAACAAGGTGCCGGTACGCACCCTGATGGTCCTCTACCCGAACCGCATGCACGTCGTCACGGTCGAGGGCACCGGCATCAACAGCATGGCCGACCTGAAGGGCAAGCGCGTCTCGGTCGGCTCGCCCGGCAGCGGCACCGAAATCATGGCGCTGCGCGTGCTGGAGGCCTATGGCCTGGAAAAGGAAGTCAAGCGCGAGCGCCTGTCGGTGGCGGAATCGGTGAATGCCATGAAGGACCGCAAGATCGAGGCATTCTTCTGGGTCGGCGGACTGCCGACCGCCGCAGTAACCGATCTGGCCGCCACACCCGGCACCAAGATCAAGCTGATCGACCACTCGGATGCAGTCGATGCCATGAACAAGAAGTACGGTCCGCTCTACGTCAAGGATGCCATTCCGCAGAAGACCTATTCCGGCATGGAGAAGCCGGCGCAGATCGCCACCGTGTGGAATATCCTGGTCGCCGGCGAGAAGATGCCGGAGGCCACCGCCTACGCCATCGTCAAGACGCTGTTCGAGCACAAGCCCGACCTGGTCGCGGTGCACAAGGAAGCCGACAACATCCTTCTCGATTTCCAGACCAATTCGCACTCGCCGATCCCGTTCCATCCGGGAGCGGCGAAGTATCTCGCGGAGAAGGGCATCAAGGTCAAGTAAGCGCCGGACAATCCGTTTCCAGACCATCACCCCACCGCCCGCTCGTGACCCGACGGGCGGTGTCGTTTCGGGTACTCGCACAATGGCCACCGGGAAACCTGTCGGCGAAGAAGTCGCCATCAGCGAAGATCAGCTGAAGAAAGCGGAAGAATTCATCGAAGAGGAGGAGGGCGCCGCCAACCGCCTCGGCGGCGCAGTCGGGATTTTCGTCACGGCCGTAGCCATCGTGATGTCGCTCTTCCATCTGTGGGCGGCCTACGACGTGGTACCCACTCAGGTTCTGCGCCCGGTGCATGTCGGCTTTGTCCTGTTCCTTTCCTTCCTGCTCTTCCCGATGGCGGCGCGCTTCCGCGACTGCATACGCTGGTGGGACTGGCTCGCGGCAATCCTGAGCGTCGCCATTATTGTTTACATGCTTCAGGGGGGCGACGATTTCACCGACCGCGCGACCACGCCGGATATGTGGGACCAGATATTCGGCTTGGCGCTCATCTTCCTGGTGCTGGAGGTGACAAGGCGCAGTTCGGGCTGGGTCATGCCGTTGGTGGTCGTCATGTTCATTGCCTATGCCATGCTCGGGCCCTGGCTGCCGGCGCCCTGGACCCACCGCGGCTACGACGTGGCCCGCCTGGTGGGCCACATGTTCATGACCCTGGAGGGCATTTTCGGCACTGCGGTGGATGTCTCTTCCACCCTGATCATCCTGTTCACGATCTACGGCGCCTTCCTGCAGCATTCCGGCGCCGGCAAGTTCTACATCGATTTTTCCTTCGCGGCCATGGGCGGCAAGCACAGCGGGGCCGGACGCACCGTCGTGCTCTCCTCTTTCCTGCTCGGCGGCCCGTCCGGTTCGGGCGTGGCCACCACGGTGACGCTGGGCGCGGTGGCCTGGCCCATGCTGGCCAAGGCCGGCTACGACAAGAATTCAGCCGGCGGATTGCTGGCGGCAGGCGGCCTGGGCGCCATCCTCTCCCCGCCGGTGCTCGGAGCAGCGGCCTTCCTGATCGCCGAGTTCCTCAAGATCTCGTATCTCGACGTGATCCTGATGGCGACCATCCCGACCATCCTCTACTACCTTTCGCTGTTCGTCATGGTCGAACTGGACACGCGCAAGCTCGGCATGCGCGAGATCCCCATTGAAAGACGCGAGAGCCTGTGGCAGCTCACGCGCCATTTCGGTTTCCATTTTCTTTCGCTCATCTCGATCATCGTCTTCATGCTCTACGGCTTCTCGCCCATTCTCTCGGTATTCTGGGCGACCGTGGTGGCCTATGCTGTCAGTTTCCTGCACGCGAGCTGCGCACTGGTGCCGAAGAAGCTGGCCAAGGCGCTGGAAGCAGGCTCGGTCGGCGTGCTCAACGTCGCCGCCACCTGCGCCTCGGCCGGCATCATTGTCGGTGTGGTGACGCTGACCGGACTGGGGCTGAAGTTTTCCGACATCGTCATCACCTATGCCGGCAACAGCCTGCTGCTCACCGCGATCTATACCTCGCTCATCGTCTGGATCGTCGGCCTCGCCGTGCCGGTGACGGCGAGCTACATCATCTGCGCCGTGATCGCCGCGCCGGCCCTGATCAAGCTGGGGGTGCCGGACTACGCCGCGCACATGTTCATCTTCTACTACGCCGTCCTCTCCGAGGTTTCACCGCCCACGGCGCTCTCGCCCTTCGCGGCCGCGGCCATCACCGGCGGCGACCCGTACAAGACGACGCTCATGTCCTGGAAATACACGCTGCCCGCCTTCCTCGTGCCTTTCATGTTCGTGCTCGACCCTGCCGGGCAGGGCATCCTGCTCAAGGGTTCCTGGCAGGACATTGCCGTGTCCAGCATCACCGCCATGGTCGGCATTGCGGCACTGGCCGGAGGCGCGCAGAATTGGCTTCTCAAGCGCTGCAGCCTGATCGAACGCGTGCTGCTGATCGCCGCCGGGCTGATGCTGGTATATCCCATGCCGCTGCTCGACTGGATCGGCATCGCACTGATCGTGGTGGTGGTCGTCATGCAGAAGCTCCGAAAAACCTGAGGAGGCCGGCATGAATGCCAAGTTCGATGCGGTTCTTAAAGCGCCGTTCGGCGCCCTCGGCGTGCGCACGGAAGATGACATGATCATCGAGATCGTCTTCCTGCCGCCGCAAACCAGGACAGTCGCGCCCGGCAATCCGCTTGCGGCGAAAGCCTGCGGCCAGTTCGCCGCCTATCTGGTCGACCCGGCAGCGAAATTCGACCTGCCGCTGAGACCGTCGGGCACCGAGTTCCAGAAGCGCGTGTGGAAATCCATTGCCGCCATCCCCGGCGGACGGACGCTCACCTACGGCGACATCGCGAAGAAACTGCATAGCGCGCCGCGCGCCGTCGGCCAGGCCTGCGGCCGCAATCCCTTCCCGGTGCTCGTGCCCTGCCATCGCGTGCTGGCGGCAGGCGGCGGCCTGGGCGGCTTCGCCCGCGAACGCGGCGGCTTTTTTCTCGACGTGAAGCGCTGGCTGCTCGATCACGAGGGCGTGCTTTGACCATCGCAGAAGCCGACGGCGCCCTTCTCGACGTCTTCACCGACACGCTCTGGCTGGAAGCGGGGCTTTCCCGCAACACGCTGGCCAGCTATCGCTCCGACCTGGCGCAGCTTGCCGCCTGGCTTGCCCCGCGCGGCAAGACACTGGCCGGGATCGAGGCCGTGGATATACACGACTACCTGCGCGACTTCAGCCGCAAGTCGAAGGCCACCAGCCAGCGGCGGCTCATCTCCGCGCTGCGCCGCTTCTACCAGCACCTGCTGGCCATCGGCGAGCTCAAGGCCGATCCCACGCTCAACATCGAGCCGCCGCCGCATCCGCAGCGCTTCCCCAGGACGCTGTCGGAAGCGCAGGTGGAGGCCCTGCTCGCCGCGCCGGACACCGAAACGCCGCTCGGCCTGCGCGACCGCGCCATGCTGGAGGTGCTCTACGCCACTGGGCTGCGCGTCTCGGAACTGGTCGGCCTGAAATTGTTCGAAGCGAGCCTCGACATGGGCGTGGTACGCGTCTTCGGCAAGGGTTCGAAGGAGCGCTTGGTGCCGCTCGGGCAGGTGGCGCTGGAATGGCTGGAGCGCTACCTCAAGGAATCGCGTCCGGCTTTGCTCAACGGGCGCAACTGCGAAGCGGTATTCGTCACCCGGCGCGGGGCCGGGATTTCGCGCCAGATGTTCTGGAACCTCATCAAGCGCCATGCCGCGCGCGCCGGCATCGACCCGGCGCGCATCTCGCCGCACACCCTGCGCCACGCCTTCGCCACCCACCTCATCAACCATGGCGCCGACTTGCGCGTGGTGCAGCTCCTGCTCGGCCATGCCGACATTTCCACCACGCAGGTCTACACGCATGTAGCCCGCGAGCGCCTGAAAGAATTGCACGCCAAGCACCATCCGAGGGGCTGAACAGCCGCAGAAATGAGAAGCCCCGCTGAGCGGGGCTCTCGTGCGCCTCCTTCGACGCGGCGCCTTGTAGCGGGCGCAGGGCGGGATCAGCGATCCCGTGGGGTACTCCCGTGCAACAGCTCGTTCCGCTCCTGTCCGGGTCGTTCTCCATGTGATGGGAACAGTTCCTTTATAGCCCCGGAATGGCCGCGTTTCAACCTGAATTTTAGCTTCGTTTTATGCCGGTTTGCCGGCTGCGCCATTGCCGGAATTGTTCTGGCCGGCAGCAGTGCGGGTAAAATTCGCAAGATGAAGCAAGAACATGCCCCGGAAACACCCGCGACGCAGTTCCTCAGGCAGCACCGCGTCGCCTATTCCAGCCATTTCTACGAATACGAGGAGCACGGCGGCACGCGCGTCTCGGCGCGCGAACTGAACGTCGACGAGCACGCCGTGGTGAAGACGCTGGTGATGGAAGACGAGCAGGCAAAGCCTCTTATCGTTCTCATGCACGGCGACCGCAAGGTATCCACCAAGAACCTGGCGCGGCAGATCGGCGCCAAAAGCGTGTCACCCTGCAAGCCGGAAGCGGCGCAGCGTCACACCGGCTATATGGTCGGCGGCACCTCGCCTTTCGGCACGAAGAAAAAGCTGCCGGTGTATGTCGAGAAGACCATCCTCGACCTGCCGCTGATCTACATCAACGGCGGCCGGCGCGGCTATCTGGTCGGCGTGCAGCCGCACGAGATAATGCGGGTGCTGG
>PNJM01000054.1 GCA_013821865.1 Rhodocyclaceae bacterium | reverse complement strand
CGGCCCGCCGGCGCGGTTGAGCCACTGCTCGAAGAAGGCACCCAGCGGCCGGCCCGAGGCCTGCTCGAAGGCAAGCCGCAGGTCGCTCCAGGACGCGACCTTGAAGCGGTGCTTCTGCCAGAACGCACGCAGGCCGCGCCGGAAGGCTTCTTCGCCGACCGCATCGCGCAGCATCACGAACAGCATGGCCGACTTGCCGTAGCCGATGGCCGCGGCGGCGCCGTGGGTGCGTGTGCGGAAGGAAGCCAGCGACCGGTGGCTCCCCGCCGGCACGGCAGCGAAGTCGCGCAGCCAGCCGAGCCGCATCTCGCGGGCGGCCCCGGCCGACTCGCGCTCCTTGTAGGCGTAATCCGCCATGAAGGTGGTCAGCCCCTCGCTCCAGTTGCCGCGCGCGTAGTCGACGTACACGCCGTTGCCCCACCAGTTGTGCAGCACCTCGTGGCCGAGGGAAGTGGTGCGGATGAAGGGCAGCTTCAGCACTTCGGCGCCGAGGTAGGTGAGCGTGGGCATGCCGAAGCCCGTGGGCAGCGGGCTCGCCACCACGGAGAATTCGGTGAAGGGGTAGGCGCCGATCTCGCCGCCGTAGAGTTCGAGATAGCGCCGCGTGTCGTCCAGATAGCCGTCGGCCAGACCGGGAATGGCGTCCAGGTCGCGGAAGAAATAGGTGCGCAGCCGCAGCGGCCCGCCGTTGGCGCGGGGCATGATCTTCTCGCGCACGACCCAGGGCCCGGCCATGAGGTCGATGCCGTCGGCGGGCCGGGAGAACTCGAAGCTGGCGCGGTAGCGGCCCGTGCCGTCGGCCGGCACGTTCTCGGAGAGCAGCCGGCCGGGCACCAGCGCCCGCTGGTCGGACGGCACCGAGAGGCTCACGCGGTAGGCGAACAGAGGTGCGGGGCGTGGATGCCAGGCGCCGCCCGCCGGCAGGAAGCTGCCCTCGTTCGAGGCCATGGGCGGCAGGCCGCGCAGCACGCCGCGATGGTCGAGATTGCGGTCCAGCGCCGGCAGCGTGCCGCCGTATTCCAGGCGCAGCCTGCCCGCATCTGCAGGCACCACGACACGCCAGGCGCGGACCGGTCCCTCGCGCCCCGCGGCAACGGGGTGAACGATAGGCAAGGGCTTGCCGCCGGCCGAGGCGGCGGTGACTTCCAGAGATTCATGCAAATCGAAGCGGAAGTCGCGCGACTGCGGAACGACGAAGGCCAGCACCTTGAATCGCCGCGTGGCGGGATCCAGCTCGACGTGGAGATCCAGGGATGGCGAGGCGGCAAGGGCCGCTGCCTGGCCGAGGAGGGCGAGCAGCGCCAGGAGGGCCCGAAGTACGAACCCGAGCCTCATGGCCTGGCCGGAAACTTCACCACCAGTTCCAGCGTCTCGTCGCCGCGCTTCACCCGCATCGGCAGCCAGGTGCCCCCAGGCTGCTGCCGGACCAGGGCAATGAAGGGCAGCACTTTCTTCGCCGGCAGACCGGCGACCTCCACGAGGCGGTCTCCGCTTTTCAGTCCGCTGCTTTCGGCCAGGCTGCCAGCCATGACGTTGGCGATGCGCACGCCGCTCTCGTGCTCATCCAGTTGCACGCCCAGACGCGGCGGCTCGGGCCGCGCTATCGCTTGCCTGGGCATCGCGAATACGGCGTCCGCCAGGCCGGCGCGGATTTCCTTGCAGTCGGAGCCGGCGGGCACGGGCAGGAGGGTGCCGATGTTCTTCACGCCCAGATCGCGCAACTGGTGCGGCACGCCGTGGCCGTAACGGATGTGGCCGCTGCCCATGACGCCTACCACCAGCGGTTTTCCGGCAGCCGATCCTGCGGCCGCTTGACGCGCCAGGGCCTCGGCCATGGCCCGGTCCCAAGCCGTCTGCGATTCGACGAAGTAGCGGAAGGCGCGGTCGGTCTTCTGCGCCTTTGCGCCGTCCTTGCTGCTCAGGGTCGGGTGCTCGCGATAGACAGTGAACAGGAAATCGCGATAAGCCTCGGCCGGCGCCGCCGGGCGGCCCACGCCTTCCCGGTTCGCTTCCGCTACCGCGTCCCAGCCTTTATCGGAGATGGCCTTGGTGAGCTTCTGGTCGACGTTCAGTGCCACCATCGGGATGCGGTTGATGCGGGCGAACTGGAACAGCGGCAGGTACAGGTCGGCCGGCATGTTCCAGACCCTGCCCCACTCGGATTGCTCCAGGAACTGCCCGATGGTGAGTTCGCCCGCCACCCAGCGGTCCAGTACCGGCTGCACGCGGCGCGGGAACATCTCGAAGCCGATGACCATGTCGGGCCGCTGGACGTGCAGCGCGGCAAGCGCCTGCACCTGCCAGCGGTGATGGTCGTCCTCGTCGTGGCGCTCGCCCAGCAGCACCACATCCCGTTTCGCCATCCCCGCAAGTACCGCAGCGGCGCTGGTGACGCGCGGCCGCTCGCCGTCCAGCGCCACCCAGGCGGCGGGATCGAGGCAGGACTGCGCGTGGGAGGAGGACGCGGCAAAAATGCCGATGGTTCCGCTGGCGAGGGCCGCGGCGAATATCCAGGGGAGCTTCGGATTCATTGACTTCAAGATGAACTGTAAATCGGTGAGATTAACACCACAGGCGGCAAGTTCCACTAGGCCCTGAGGCTGGCTGGACGGATCAACGCCGAGGGGAGACCGGGCTGCCTTCTTCCGGGACATAGACCATCGAGCCATCCTTCATGCGGTAGGCGACGCCGGCCTTTTCGCCGTCGCCGCTGCCGATCGAACCGTTGGCCTTGTAGCGTTCGATCTTCTCGCCTTTCTTGACCATCATTTCCATGCTCGGCTTGCCGGGATCGGTGATGACCGTTACGTCCTGCTTGTTGAACGGATTGAGCAGCGGGTTCTGCGCCACGGTGATGAGCAGGGCGGCGATGATGACGAGGAAAATGTCGATGAGATTGACCACCGAAAGGAGGGGGTCCTCGGTTTCCGGCTCGTGCAGGAGTTTCAGGCTCATCGCGCGGCCCCCCGCAACGCTTCCACTTCCAGCAGTTCCTCCGCCAGCCAGCGGCGGCGCACGTTAACAATCCAGAAGGTGATGCTGGCGGCAAGGAGGGCGAGGATTACGGCCGAGAAGGCCACGGTGAGGTTTTCCGAGACCGATGCGAGGTTGCCGTCGGAGAGCGACTTCAGTGCCGGCCCCATCGGGATCATGGTGGCGACGAGGCCCAGCATGGGGGTGACGCGGCTGGCGATGCGCGGATGCTCCAGCAGCTTGTGGGCGAAGACGTCGAGCGCGTCCGCCGAGAGTTGCGGCGCCGTGCGCCAGTGCGCCAGCAGCGGGCGGCCGCCGCCGTTGCGCCGCTTCAGGGCCTGCACGGCGAAATGCCCGAGCAGCCAGAAGGCGTAGAGAAACAGCAGGGCGATCAGCGCCAGCGTGGGGAAAAGAAAGACCTGGCTGAGCTGGTACATGGAGATTTCGATGAGGGATTGCATGGGAGATTCCTCCTATCGGTTGGGTCGATGAAACGTCTTGTTGCGCGCCGCGCTCGCCATGCCGCCGCCAACGGAAGCGAAGATCAGCAGCAGGGCGCCTGCCAGCAGCGGCGCAGCGGGCGGCATTCGGGGTGGGGACAGCTTTTCCAGCTTCATGCCGCGCACCACGGGCGGGGGCGGCGGCGTTGTCAGATCCGCGGCCGTCTGGGGGCGGGTAGCCGCAGGCAAGGCCTTGCCCAGGCCGTAGCCGACGAACTGGTTGAAGCGCGCATTGTCGGTCCTCACGTCGAAGCGGGCGGCGAGTGCCTTCCAGCGCTGCTTCAGCTCCGCCACGGTGGCGGCGTCGGTCCGCCAGTAGCCCTGGCGGGCGGCTTCCAGCATGCGTTCGATGGTCTGCGCCAGGGCGTGCGGGTTCTCGCGCTCGAACCAGTCCCTGAGCCCCAGTTTGTGCTTGTCGCGCACGTAGACGTCGACCATCTCCTGCCACTGGTCGTCGCGCACGATCTCGCGCGCCACCGCCGTCCAGCCCCAGAAGTTGTTGGTGGCGTCGAGCACCTGCAGGGTGCCGGCGTAGCCTTCGGCCATCAGGCCCTTGATGTAGCCGGGATGGAACTGGCGCGTGGCCAGCTCGTTGGCGAGGAACTGCGCGGCGCCGTCGACGCGGCCGGCACCGTTGCCGCGCAGGTTGGAGATGTAGAGCTCGGGCGCCTTGCCGTCGAGATGGCGCACCGCAAGTGCGAGGCCGCCGAGGTACTGGAAGGGATCGTCGGTGGTGAGCATGCCGTAGAGGTTGGAGCTGCGCGACAGCACCGCGCCTTCCGTGCCCTTGAGATGCTCGGCGTAGAGATTGACGTTCGCGCCCTTGCCGGCCCCGGCCTGGCCCCATTCCGCCTCGTCCGGCCCATAGGCGAACTGCATGCGCGCGAGGTAGATCTGCGCCAGCTTGCGGTCGCCTTCCGCCTTGCCCTTCCAAGTGTCGGTGGCGAGCGTGGCGTCGTCGAGGCCGGTGCCGTAGCGGCCGGTTTCCGAGGAGAAGATGCGCGTCTGCCCGGCGCGCTTCGCCGCCGCCGCGTTCACGCCGCGTTTTTCGAGCGTGGCGGCGATCGTCCGCGCGTTCGCCGCCACCGGGTTGTCCGCCTCGTTCGCCTCGTTCGCCTCGCTCGCCAGGCGCGCGGCCTCGGCGAGGATCTTCATGGCGTTGGGAAAATGGTCGCGGTAGAGGCCGGTCGCCGAGAGGACGACGTCGACGCGCGCGCGGCCGAGCCTGTCGCGCGGCACCAGCCTGACGCCGGTGACGCGGCCGCCGCCATCCCACACCGGCTCGACGCCGAGCGCCCACAGCACCTGGGCTTCGAGCAGGCCCATGTGGCGCATGGTCTCCACCGACCAGAGGGCGAAGGAGAGCTTCTTCGGCGTGCGGCCGGACTGCTTGCGGTGCGCGGCGAGGAGGTTTTCCAGCGCTTCCTTGCCGGCCGCCCAGGCCTGCGGCGTCGGCACGCGCGAGGGATCGAAGCCGTACAGGTTGCGTCCGGTCGGGTAGGCGTCGGGGTTCTTGATCGGATCGCCGCCGTAGGAGGTGGGCAGGTGGCGGCCGGCGAGCACCGCCAGCAGGGCTGCCTGTTCGCCGCCGGCGCCGATGTCGGTGTACCACTTGCGCGCCTTGTCGATGCCTTCGCGCAGCGCCGGCGCCAGCGAATCGGCCGGTGCGCCGTCGACGACGTGGCGCTTGAGCAGCCTGTAGGGCGAGGATTCGGCCAGCCGCGCGTAGTCGTCGACCAGCATCTCGTCGGCGTCCTCGCCGGGGCCGGCGGCGGCTTCCCAGAAGGGGCGGCCGAGCATCATCAGCACGGTGCCGAGGCGGTGCGCCTCCGCCGGCGCTTGGCCGAAGGTGTGCAGGCCCATCGGCTGGGCGGTCTGCGCCAGCTCGTGCAGGTGGGTGTGCAGGGCGTCGATGAAGGCGGGCCACTCCTTCGCCGCGCGCGCATCGTTCCAGCCCATGTCCTTGTGGATGCGTTCCTTCTTCACGGCGGCGAGGAGATCGGCCTTCAGCTTTTCCTTCACCGCGCCTTCGTCCTGCGCCAGCCAGGCGTGCAGCAGGTCGTGGATGCGCGTCAGGGCCGCGTGCAGGCCGGCGGGCGAAAACGGCGGCGTCTGGTGACTGACTATTGCGGCGCGGCCGCGGCGCTTGGCCTGGAGGGCCTCGCCGACGTCGTCGACGATGTAGGGATAGGCGACGGGCAGGTCGCCCACCGCCAGCATGGGGAAGTCGTAGACGGACAGGCCGCGCTCCTTGCCCGGCAGCCATTCCTGGTTGCCGTGGGTGCCGTAGTGCACCAGGGTGTGGGCGCCGAAGCCGTGGCCGTCGCGGCTGCGCAGCCAGAGATAGTTGGCCAGGTAGAAATGCGAGGGGCCGGCCTTCAGCGAATGGTAGAGGGCTTTTTCCTTCTCCTCCCATTTCTCGCCGCGCGGCGACTGCGGCAGGAGGGCGACGTTGCCGAGCTTGAGGCGCGGCACGACGAAGTACGGCCGGCCGTCGCGCGTCACCACCATGGCGGATTGCTCCGGCGCCCCCCAGCGTTCCAGCATGCCGTCGCGCACCGGGGCGGGCAGGGCGTCGAGCCAGGCGCGGTAGTCGGCCACCGGCAGCAGTTCGGCGAGGCCGTCGCGCAGCAGGCCGTCGAGTTCGCCGTCGCGATAGAAGGGCGCCAGCAGCCGTTGCAGCAGCAGGACCAGCTCGCGCTCGCCGGGCACCGAGGTGACGTAGCCCTCGGCCTTGAGGGCGGCGAGCGTGCCGCGCAGGCTGTTGAGCAAGTTTAGGAAGGAGGCGGTGAGGTTCTTCTCGCCCGGCGGGTAGTTCCAGAACATGACCGCGACTTTCTTCCCGGCGTTCGGCCGGCGCTGCAGTTCGACGAGGTTGAGGGCCTTGCCGACGACGGCCGCCGCCTGCGCGACGATGGAGGCGATCTGCTCGTCCTTCTTGCGTGTCGCGGCGGCGATCTGGATGTCGGTGACGCCGGCGCACTCGGACTGAGCCAGGTAGAAGGGGATGTCCATCAGTGCTACGCCTTGCGGATCGGCGACCCATGCGGCCTCGTCGCCCTTGCGGTAGGGCATGGCCTGGACGACGGGAATGCCCAACTCGGCGAATTCCTGCCGCCGGCCTTCCGGATTCAGCATGATCTGGGTGTTGATGAGCGCGTCCGCGGCGGGACGACCCTCGATCGTCAGGATACGCCGCAGCGCATCGTTCTCCATGGTCGGTCCGTAGACCGGCAGGGCCGTCGCGCCCGCCGCCTCGATGCGGGCGATCAGGTCGTCGATGAAAGCGGTCTGCTCGGAAGCGATGTACTGCTGGTGCAGGGCGATCGCCACCGTCGGCGGCCGTCGCGCGGGGTCGATGCCCTTCCAGGCGAAGTAGGCCTGCGGCGCGGCGAACACCAGTCCCGGCGCCTGCGGATGATACACGCCGACCTTGGGGAAGACGATGGGCTCGGGAATGCCGGCAAGCGGCTTGCCCGCCAAGTGGGCGGCGAAGCTCGCGAAGAAGCCGTCGAAATTGGCCCGGCTGCCGTTGGCGTAGTAGGCGACCAGGCGCTTGGCGAGAGGATCGGGCAGGCCGCTCCAGGCCGGCTGAGCCTCGTAGAGCCACAGCTGCGGCGCCTTGAGGCCGGGCAGCGCACGGGCCAGCTTGCCGCGGATGAAATCCTGCAGATAGCTGTCGAAGAAGACCGCGTCGTAGCCCTTGAAGAGGCCCGCGTCGATCTCCGCCGGCAGCTTGTCGGCGTAGTGCATCTCGACGCGGATGCCGTGCGCGCGGGCGATGTCGGACAGTAGCCGGAATTTGCCTGCCGGTACGTTGCCGGTGGCGATGAACAGCACCGAGGCGGCCTGGGCGGGGCCGCCCAGGCCCAGTGCGAGCGCCGCCGCCAGCATGGCTAGGCCCTGCCGAAAGGAAGCATAGGTGCGCCAGCGCGCAATCATTGTCGTCATGGGTTGTGCCCTCCGGGGGGATCAGAAATCCGCCTGGAGGGCGAGGCTCAGGCTGCGCCCCGGCTGGGTATAGAAATCGACGCCGACGGGATTGCGCGCATCCGCCTGGCGGATGTCGCCCGCCAGCGACTTGGTGAAGGTGCCCGTGGTCTGGTTCCAGATCCTCGCGTCGCGCAATTCTTCCGTTCGCACCCGGCTCACGTCGATGCCGAAGGCGAGCAGATGGGCGAGTCCGCCGGCATTCAGCATCTTGTCCAATTGGATTCCGCCGCCGGTGGTTTCCTGGGTGAAAAAGAAATCCTGCTCGATGTAGCAGTTGTTGCCGCTGCCCGAACTCGCCGAGCAGGTGGCGCCGGTGTTGGTGCGGCGCTGGAAGTTGTAGTTGTCCGTGTCGGCATCCTGGCGGAAGACGCGTGCCGTGAGCCGGTCGTAGAAGCCGCTTGCGGGTTTGTGCTCCCACTCGAGACTGCCGCGAACACGCCGGGTGTTGTCGTCGCCTTGCATCCAGGTGACCTTGGGCAAGGAGGCGGAGAGCCGCAGGACATCGGTATGGCTCGCCAGTTCGCGCCCCTCGATGGCGGCCGCCAGCTTGTGCCCGGCGGTCGGCCGCATGACGAGCTTTGCCAGCACCCCGCCATCGTCCGTCTTCTGCGGGTTCGGACGGGTGCGGGTTGCCGAGACGGTATCCACATCGCCCCGGTTATCCGTCTCTTTCGTGCGGACACCCGATACGCCGATCAGGAATTCGGCCGCTTCGCCGCGCAAAGCCCCCAGGGCCGTCAGGCCGAAACCCTCGTTTGCGTCGTGGTGCGTGGCGCGCAGGCGGATGGCATTTCGGGCTGTGGTTCCCAGGAGGTCGGCAGGATCGAGCGTGATGAAACCGACCACGCCGCCGATGGCATCCGATCCGTAAAGGCTCGAGCTGGGGCCGCGGACGACTTCCACCCGCTTCAGGAAATCGGGCGCCACCGACTGGTCAGGAAGGATGCCCGTCGGACGGGCGGGGAGAACGAAATGAACATGAGACAGCCTCCATACGGATTGAAAAAATCGCTGGCTGGCTGCCTGGGCCCGAGAGCCCGGTTGCTGGCGGGTGATGGGTAGGTCGATCCGGGTCAGTTTGTTTTCGTGGCGGTGGTTGCAATGCTGGCCTGGCCGGAGGACAGCCGCGCCAGCGCCACGGCGAAGCCGGAGACGCTGGCGCCCTTGAACAGCAGGCAGGGCTTGCCGGTGCGCTTGCAATGGCGCTTCAACTGGTAATACGCGGCGTGGCTGACACAATCGGTGGGGCACATGACGGCGTCGGCACCGCTGATCATGTCCGGCAGGCGCGAGAGCGCCTCTTCCTGGCCGCCGTCGTGATGGATGAGGCGGATGCCCAGGCGCTCCGCCAGCGCACGGTACTGGGCGACCAGCGAACTGCGGCCACCGACGCAGAGCACGCAGCGACCGGCCGCCTGGTTTGTGCAACCGTCGCAGCGGCCATCGCAAGCGTCTTCGTTCGCTTCCCCGGCCAGCAGGAGGCGCTCCAGCGCATCGCGCCCGGCGGCGAGTTCGTCGCGTTCGCGCGCCAGTGCCAACGCCTTGTCCTCGACTTCCTTCAGCGACGCCTCCAGCGCCCGGCTGCGTTCCGCCGCGACGCGCAGTTGCTCGTTGGCGGCGCTCAGACTCATCAGGCGCCGCCCCAGGCCGATCACGGCCGCGCCGGATTCGAACGTGGCGAGCCGTTCGCGCAAGGCATTGACTTCGGCACCGGCCGCTTGCAATTTGTCGCGCGCCGCTTCCAGCAGGGCAATCTGCGCCCGCCATCCGTCTTCAGCGCGGGCGCGTTCCCGGTGTTCCCGCTCATGTGCGGCGGAGAGCCGGGCATTCTCCTTTTCGAGATGGGCCAGGCGGCGCGCATCCGCCGCCTGGCCCGCGCCCACCTGGTGGGAGAGCATGTGGACATCGGCATAGACGGCATGCCTTGTCCCGTCGCTCGCCGTCTTGTGGGTCAGGGCCGCCCACATGGGACCGGCGACCTCGCCCTGTTCGTAATGTTCCGTCCACAGGGCGCGTACCTCGGCATCGCTGCCCGCCCGTTCGAAGCGGGCCAGATCGCCTTGATATTTACGGTCCAGATGCTTTTGCAGGGTTTCGGAGACCGGATTCCGGCTGCCGGCCCAGCCCACGGCTTCGACGTGCAGCGTGAATTCGTCGCGCAAGTCGCCGTTGAACGAATGGCGCCGGGCGAGCCTGGCCAGTTCGCCCACGGACAGGCAGGTGCCGATCACCGGGCAATGGAATTTGTCCTTGAGTTCCCACAGCCGGGTGCGCTTGACGGGCCGCGGCGCGGCTTCCGGCACTGCGGCGGGGAGGCGGGGGGCGGGCGCTTCCGCTTGCGTGAAAGCGTCGGCAATCCGTCGCTTGAGCGGGAAGGGCGGGGTCATGCCGTTTTCCTCGCCGGGAGTTCGCCGGTCGGGTGTTCGGCGGCAGTCGGGAAGCGCGTTGTCGCAGCGAAATCCGCTGCCTGCTCTCGATGGCCGCGGGCAGTATCCCGATCGAGGATATCGACGAGTTCCCGCGCGTGTTCGCGCAGGTGCCCATCGGCCTCCGGGTCGGTTGCCACCCGTTCCAGCAGCATCGCCGCCAGATAGGCCGCGCGCGGGCAGCCGGTTTCCATATGCTTCGCCAGGTGGGCCAGCGCCCCGGCGACCATGCGCGCCGGCGGCTCGTCCTGCAATGTCGTCTCTTCCATGTTCTCTCCTGTTCCTTGTCTGGGGTGCCGGCGGCTTGCCGGCACCCGGATGGCGATCAGAAGTTGTAGCGCAGACCCGCCTGCACCAGACGCGGACTGCCCACCAGGATGCCGCGGGTGCGATCGACGACGTAGGTCTTGTCGGTGAGGTTCTTCACCGTCACGAACACCGTCGCCCCCTTCGGCTGCAGGGCATAGTTGAGCGCTGCGTTCCACACCGTGTAGGAGGCCAGCTTGCCCACCTGGCCGTTGCCGCCCGCCACCGGGCTTTCGGTGTTGGCGAAGTCGGCAAACTGCTCACCCACGTACTGGGCCTCGATCTGGCCGCGGAACGGGCCGGCGCCGTAGCCCAGCGCTGCGGTGAGCATGTTCTCCGGCGCATACGGCTGGCGCTTGCCGGCGGCGCTGCCCGCGACCGGCGCGCCGCCGACCACCTGGCGGAAGGCTTCCTTCTGCTCCGCCGTCGGCAGCCAGGTATAGGCCAGCCGCCCGAACAGGCCGCTCGGGTGATCGGCCTGGGCAGAGATCTCGAGGCCCTGGAACAGCACCTTGCCCTCGGCCAGCGGCGTGCTGCCGCCGGCGATCGAGCCGACTGCGATCAGGCGCTTGAAGTCGTTGCGGAACACGCTGGCCTGGAGGCTGGTCCAGGCCAGCGGCTGGCTGCGCACGCCCAGTTCCCAGTTGGTGGATTGCTCGGCGCCCACGTCGGTGCTGGTGCCGCTGCCGCCGATGATGTCCTCCGTGCGCGGCGGGGCGAAGCCGCGATGCACGCCGCCGAACACGGTGAGCGCCTTGCCGGGATTCCAGGTCAGGCCGAGGCTCGGAATCCAGGCCTGGAGGCTGTCCGAGCCGGTGGCGCCGGTCAGCCGGTTGGTGCGCTCGGAATCGATCGACTCGTAGCGCAGGGCCGGCGTCATGCTCCACTGGCCGAGGGCGAAGCGGTTCGAGGCGAAGGCGGAGTAGGCGCGGGTCTTGCGCAAGTTATCCTCGGCGAGGGTGCCGGAACGCGCAGTGGGACTGGTGCCGTTGATCTGCTTGCGGTCCTGCTCCTCGAAGTGGGCCTTGATCCCGGCTTGCAGTTCGCCCAGCCCGTGCGCCACGGTCAGCCGCGGCTCGACGCCCCAGGTGTAGTAGTTGCGCAGGCGACCCTGGATGGAGTTGCAGGCATCGGGATTGACGGCCGTGCCGGCGGCGCGGGCGGCGGAAAAACCGCACTGCGCGTCGGTCGTGGTGCTGGATTGCCGCCACCAGTCGCGGGAGAAGTCGGAGAGGTAGAGGTTGGTGAGCAGGGTGGCGCCGCCGCCGAAGTCGAGCTCGTGGGTGGCGGACAGGCCGTAGCGCTCGATGTCGAACTTGTCGTTCTTGAAAGGGTTGTAGCGGGCGCCGAAGTTGGCGAACTCGGCGTCGGTGATGCCCGTGTAGGTGACCGTGGAGTCCTCGCGCAGGTAGTTGGCGCGCAGCGTGACGGCCTGGCTGGTGCCGATGCCGAGCACGTACTTGAAATTGAGG
>PNJM01000053.1 GCA_013821865.1 Rhodocyclaceae bacterium | reverse complement strand
CTGGCGCATGAGGGCGCGCACGCCGGCTGCGAAGCTCATGTCGATGGCGTGATGCACCTGAAACTGGTTGAACGAGGACTCGATCATCTCGATCGGATCCTCGATGGTGCAGACGTTGACCTCCGGCGTGGCAAGCTGCTTCAGCGTCGAGTAGAGCGTCGTCGTCTTGCCCGATCCGGTCGGGCCGGTGACCAGGATGATGCCGTTGGGCTGCTCGACCATCTGCGTCCAGCGGCTCCTGTCATCGTCCGTGAAGCCCAGTTCGGAAAAATCGCGCACCAGCACACCCGGATCGAAAATGCGCATCACGAGCTTCTCGCCGAAGGCGGTCGGCAGCGTAGACAGGCGCAGCTCGATTTCCTGGCCATCCGCCGTGCGCGTCTTGATGCGGCCGTCCTGCGGCCGGCGCTTCTCCACCACGTCCATGCGCCCGAGGATCTTGATGCGGCTGGTCATGGCGTTGAGCACCGACATGGGAATCTGGTACACCTGGTGCAGCACGCCGTCGATGCGGAAGCGCACGATGCCCAGCTCGCGCCGCGGCTCGATGTGGATGTCGCTGGCGCGCTGCTCGAAAGCGTACTGCCAGAGCCAGTCGACAATGCCGACGATGTGCTGGTCATTGGCGTCGAACTGGTGATTTTTCTGGCCCAGTTCGACCAGCTGTTCGAAATTCGAGACGCCGGAAGCAGAAGTGCCCGCCAGCGCCGCCTTCTTGACCGAGCGCGCCAGGTTGTAGAACTCGACCAGGTAGCGGCTGATGTCCAGCGGGTTGGCGATGACGCGGCGGATTTCCTTGCGCAGGATGGGCTTGAGCTCGGCCTCCCACTCGCGCAGGTAAGGCTCGGCCGTGGCGATCACCACCTCGCGCGTCGTCACCTCGACCGGGAGTATCTTGAAACGCGCCGCGTAGGCGTTGGAAACAACGTCGGTGACCGAGGCAAAATCGATCTTGAGAGGATCGATGTGGCGATATTCCAGCTCGACCCGCTGCGCCAGCCATTCGGTGAGGAAATCCAGCGTGAGCGGCTTGTGCGGCTCCTGCACCGCCTTCCATTTCTGGTCGGCGACGACGACGAGAGGATGGGTGTCGCCCTTGAAGTAGCGGCGCTCCTTCTTGAAATCCTCGGCCACGCCCCTGGGAACAAGGCCGTCGGCAGCCAGGGCGTCGAGCACCTCGGGCAGGGCCAGACGGTGCTCACGCACCGCACTCTGTTCTCCGGCAATCTGCATCGCAAGCCTACGCTGAATGGGTACGGCCCACTATAGCGGACAACCCGGCCCCGCTCAATGGCAATAAATCACGGACAACCGGGCGTGCCGGCTTTCGTTCGGCATGCTGGCACGGCTCGTGCCGTCAGTTCCTTTTCCTGAAGGCCATGACAGGCGGGGGCCTTGGCCCGCGTACCTTAAAGTTACTGAAAACCGGGCCGTTACCAGGGTAATCGTCAATATGAATGAGACCCCGAAAATGCCCCTCAAGTCGCTCTTCCTCCGCATGCGCCTGGTCCACTGGATCGGCGTCGTTCTTCTGATGATCAACGCGACCTTCTTTACCGGAAACTTGATCGGCAGCGTCGTCCAGTATGTCGTCGCCGGCGTGATACTTCTCCACGACCAGGACGAAAAGCGCTGGGGGGTGGTCGCCCTCCGCCAACTGTCCCAGTACCTGAGCCATTTTAGCAAGAAGGATCTCTCCGAGCCTTGCCGCGTCGACGCCCGCCTCAATGCCGAGATAAGCGACGTGATCGTGGTGATCGAGGAGTTCCGCAGCAACGTGCGCACCCCCCTGTCCGAGGCCAAGACGCTGGCTGACGAGAACGGTCGGATCGCCGCGCTGGTGAATCAGAGAGCCCGGGAAATCAACGCGACCGTCGACCAGGCCGCCTCTATCGCCACGCACACGGCTGGCGCCGCCGAACGCATCCAAGAGGAATTCGGCGCACTTTCGAGCGAGGCTGGCCTGGTGCGGGACGAACTGCGCACGGCGCGGGACAACCTGGCGCAGACCGACCGCGAGATCGAGACGATGTCCCGATCCGTCGAAACCAGCGTGTCGAGCAGCCTTGCCCTGACCAGCCGCTTCGCTTCGCTTTCCGCGAGTGCCGAGGAAATCCGCAAGGTACTGGACACCGTAGCCCGGATCGCGGACCAGACGAACCTGCTGGCCTTGAACGCCGCCATCGAGGCGGCGCGGGCCGGCGAGACGGGGCGAGGCTTCGCCGTGGTCGCCGACGAGGTCCGCAAACTCTCAGAGAACACCCAATTGAGCCTCCATGACATCAATCGCACCGTGTCGGCGATCATTGACGGCATCGTCGAAGCCAGCAAGCAAATGCAGGGGCAGTCGGCCATCATCCATTCCCTGTCCGACGCCTCCGGAAATATTCGTCATACCATGGCCCAGACCCGCGGACTGATCGGCCGCGCGGCCGAACTGGCCGAGAAGACCGCTGGCGTATCGGATCGGGTACGGGACAATGTCGAGGGCGTGGCCAGGCAGATGCGCGAACTGGAAGGCGTCTCCCAATCCAACGCCAGCCATCTGGACGAAATCGTCCAGCAGGCCCATTCGCTGCGCGACCTGGCCGGCAGGTCGCGTTCCGTGCTCGGCCAGTTCCGTACCTGACGGGCCGGGCGCGGCCAAGCTGCGCCGACCCGGAACACGAAACCGGAAACGGCGGACTACCGCCCGCCCAAGGCTAGCATCAACTGGTTGATCCGGCGCACGAAGCCGGCCGGGTCTTCCAGTTGTCCGCCTTCGGCCAGCAGCGCCTGGTCGAACAGCACCGCGCTCCAGTCGTCGAACCGTTTTTCCTCGTACTTCAGCCGCTGCACCATCGGGTGGCCCGGATTGATCTCGAGGACCGGGCGCGACGCCGGCGCGTTCTGGCCGGCGGCCTTGAGAATGCGCGCCAGGTTGCCGCCGATATCGTGCTCGTCGGCCACCAGGCAGGCCGGGCTGTCGGTGAGCCGGTGCGTCACGCGCACTTCCTTGACCCGATCGCCCAGCGCCTTTTTCATCTTTTCGGCGAGATCCATGAACTCGCCGGCCTGCGCTTCCTGCGCCTGCCTCTCCGCCTCGTCCTCCAGCTTGCCGAGGTCAAGTCCGCCCTTGGCCACCGACTGCAGGGGCTTGCCCTCGAATTCGGTGAGATGGCCAAGCACCCATTCATCCACGCGGTCGGAGAGCAGCAGCACCTCGATGCCCTTCTTGCGGAAGATCTCCAGGTGCGGGCTGTTCCTCGCCGCGTTGAAGGACTCCGCCGTGACGTAGTAGATCTTGTCCTGGCCTTCCTTCATGCGGGCGATGTAGTCTGCGAGGGTAACGCTCTCCTCCTGGGTGTCGGCTTGCGTCGAGGCGAAGCGCAGCAGCTTCGCGATGCGCTCGCGGTTGGCGTGATCCTCGCCCACGCCCTCCTTCAGCACGCGGCCGAACGCCTGCCAGAACGTGGCGAACTTCTCCTTCTGGTTCTCGGCCATTTCCTCCAGCAGGCCGAGCACTTTCTTCGTGCAGCCGGCGCGGATGGCCTCGATATCCTTCGATTCCTGCAGGATCTCGCGCGAGACGTTGAGCGGCAGGTCGGCGGAATCCACCACGCCGCGCACGAAGCGCAGGTACACCGGCATGAGCTGCTCGGCGTCGTCCATGATGAAGACGCGCCGCACGTAGAGCTTGATGCCGTGGCGCTGCTGTCGGTCCCACAGGTCGAAGGGCGCGTGCGCCGGGATGTAGAGCAGCTGGGTGTAGTCCTGCCGTCCTTCCACCCTGGCGTGCACCCAGGCGAGCGGGTCCCCGAAGTCGTGGCCGACATGCTTGTAGAACTCCCGGTACTGCTCCTCGGTGACCTCGGATTTCGGCCGCGCCCACAGGGCGCTGGCCTGGTTGACCGTCTCGTCCTCGTCCGTCAGAACCTGTTCGCCGTCCTTCCATTCTTCCTTCTTCATTACGATAGGCTGAACGATGTGGTCGGAATACTTGCGGATGATGGTGCGCAATTGCCAGCCGGAGAGCAGATCGTCCTGGCCTTCCTTGAGGTGCAGGATGATGTCGGTGCCACGGCCGGGCTTGTCCGCGCTTTCGACCGTATACTCGCCGGCGCCCTCGGATTCCCACTTCACGGCCTGGTCGGCCGGCAGGCCGGCACGCCGGGTAATCACCGTCACCTTGTCGGCGACGATGAACGAGGAATAGAAGCCGACGCCGAACTGGCCGATGAGGTTGGCGTCTTTCTGCCGGTCGCCGGTCAGCGACTGGAAAAACTCCCGCGTGCCCGACTTGGCGATGGTGCCCAGGCTCTGCACAGCCTCGTCGCGCGACATGCCGATGCCGTTGTCGGAGACGGTGAGCGTGCGCGCCGCCTTGTCATGGACGATTCGAATCTTCAGGTCCGGATCGCCCTCGAACAGGCTGCCGTTGTCGAGCGCCTCGAAGCGCAGCTTGTCGCAGGCATCCGAAGCGTTGGAAATCAGCTCGCGCAGGAATATTTCCCTGTTGCTGTACAGGGAGTGGATCATCAGGTGCAGGAGCTGCTTGACTTCGGCCTGGAAGACCAGGGTTTCTTTTGTTGCGGCTACGGACATGGTTTCCTCCACGATAGGACGCGGGGAAAATGGGGGCGCCTGCTCCAGATTTCAAGCCTTCATTGGATCGAACCATGCAGACCGTCAGTGTGGCTGGAGCAGGCCCCGGCTTTCGATGAAACCGATGATCTCGCTCAACCCCTGCCCTGTCTTCAGGTTGCTGAAAACGAAGGGGCGTTCGCCGCGCATCTTCTTTGCGTCGCGCGCCATCACCTCGAGCGAGGCGCCGACCATCGGGGCAAGGTCGATCTTGTTGATGATCAGCAGGTCCGACCTGGTGATGCCCGGCCCGCCCTTGCGCGGGATCTTGTCGCCGGCGGCGACATCGATCACGTAGAGCGTCAGATCCGACAGTTCCGGGCTGAAGGTAGCGGCCAGGTTGTCGCCGCCGCTCTCGACGAAGACGATGTCGAGGTCCGGAAACAGGGCGTTCAGCCGCGCCACCGCCTCGAGATTGATCGAGGCATCCTCGCGGATCGCCGTATGCGGGCAGCCTCCGGTCTCGACCCCGATGATGCGTTCGGGCGCCAGCGCCTGGTTGCGCACCAGGAACCGGGCATCCTCCTCGGTATAGATGTCGTTGGTGACGACGGCGATGTCGAACTTGTCGCGCAGCGCGCGGCACAGGGAAAGCGTCAGGGCCGTCTTGCCGGAGCCGACCGGGCCGCCTATGCCTACACGGAGGGGCTGGTTTTGTTTCATGCTTTCTCAGGAGCGGAACAGTCGTGAATACTGGGTTTCATGCCGGCTGCAGGCAATGGCGAAGGCCGGTGCGAAATTGCTGAAATCCGCTTCGTCGAGGACCAGCGCCCGCTCGACGATGGCGGGAATGCGCCCGCCCAGCGCCAGCAGCACGCGCTGGCCGGCGGCCTGGCCGAGAGGCCCGGCTTTCAGCGCCGCCATTACCTGGTTCTCGGCCCAGGACCAGAGGTAGGCCGTCAGTGCCGCGGCAGCGTCCACGTCCCAGGCAGCGGCCGCACTGGCCCAGGCCGCGGGAAAGCCCGGCGCATCGAGCGCGCGCAGCGCAGCCAGTGCATCAGCGGGGAAGTCTCCCAGTTCGCCGAGCAGGCGCGTCATCGAATAGCCCATCTGCAGCGTCTCCGCCCGCAGTTCCGCGGTTTCCCGACTGGACAGGAACCGTTCGTTGAGCTCGATCAGCAGCGCACCATCGCCCTTGCGGCAGGCGGCCAGCATGCGCACCAGCAGCGGCGCTTCGAACCGGCCCAGGTTCCATTCCAGCAGGTCGCCGATCCAGCCCAGCGCAGTCGCCTCGTCCCGCACCGTGCCGCTCTCCACCGCCCACTCCAGTCCCTGTGAGTAGGTGTAGGCGCCGACCGGCAGGGCCGGGCTGGCGAGCTGCAGGAGACGGGTTAGCGACAGGCTCATGCGCCACTCCGGTACTGGTGGATCCTGGCTCCCGGTGTCGTCGCAATGCCGTGGCTGTGGCCCGAGGCGTAGGCTCCGGCTTCCGGCTCGAAGGCGGCTACGAGCTCCGTCACAGGGAGCCCCAGTCCGGCAACCATGTCGCCCAATACATGGTCCGCGGCGAAGCGCAGCCAGTTCGGACCGACCTGCACCGGCACATGACGATTGCCGAGGTGATACGCCACCCGCGCCAGCAGCATGCGATCCTCGCTGCGGGCTTCCATCAGCGCCTCCGGGGCGGCCACCACCTCCACGACACGGCCGTCGTTGCCGGCAAGGCGGTCGCCGCCGCGCAGCACGGTGCCGCGCTCGAGAAACAGGCCGACCTCCTCGCCGGATTCGAGCCGGGTGCGCAGCCGGCTCTTGCAGCGGGCGTCGAAGGGCAGCACCAGCCGCGCGCCCGGCTCGGCATTGGAGGCTGCGCATTGCTCGATGAGGATCATCAGAACAGGAAATACCGCTGCGCCATGGGCAGCACGCCGGCCGGCTCGCACACCAGCAGTTCGCCGTCGGCGCGCACGGCGTAGGTTTCCGCATCCACCTCCATTTTCGGCAGCGCATCGTTATGCACCATGTCGCGCTTGGTAATCCTGCGCGTGCCGTGCACCGCCTCCAGCGGCTTCGTCAGCCCCAGCGCCCGCACGACGGGATTGTCCAGCGCCGCTTGCGAAACGAAGGTCAGCGAGGTCCTCAGCGCCTTGCCGTAGGCGCCGAACATGGGCCGGTAATGCACCGGCTGCGGCGTCGGGATCGAGGCGTTGGGGTCGCCCATGGCCGCCGCGGCGATCATGCCGCCCTTGAGGATCAGCGAGGGCTTCACGCCGAAGAAGGCCGGCTTCCACAGCACCAGGTCGGCGAGCTTGCCCGCTTCCACCGAACCGACGATGTGGCTGATGCCGTGGGTGATCGCCGGGTTGATGGTGTACTTGGCGACATAGCGTTTCACCCGGAAATTGTCGTTGCGGGAGGAATCCTGCGGCAGCGCGCCGCGCTGCGTCTTCATCTTGTGCGCGGTCTGCCAGGTGCGGATGACCACCTCGCCGACGCGGCCCATGGCCTGGGAATCCGACGACATCATGGAGAAGGCGCCGATGTCGTGCAGGATGTCCTCGGCGGCGATGGTCTCGCGGCGGATACGGGACTCGGCGAAGGCGACATCCTCGGCGATGGCCGGATCGAGGTGGTGGCAGACCATCAGCATGTCGAGATGCTCGTCGATGGTATTCACCGTATAGGGCCGCGTCGGATTGGTCGAGGACGGCAGCACGTTGGCCTGGCCCACCGCCTTGATGATGTCCGGCGCATGGCCGCCGCCGGCGCCCTCGGTGTGGAAAGTGTGGATGGTGCGGCCCTTGAAGGCGGCCAGCGTCGTCTCGACGAAGCCGGATTCGTTGAGCGTGTCCGTGTGGATCGCCACCTGCACGTCCATCCCGTCGGCGACGGCGAGGCAGTTGTCGATCGCCGCCGGCGTGGTGCCCCAGTCCTCGTGCAGCTTGAGGCCGATGGCGCCGGCGCGCACCTGCTCGCGCAGCGGCTCGGGCAGGCTGACATTGCCCTTGCCGAGGAAACCGAGGTTCATCGGAAAGGCGTCGGCGGCCGAGAGCATGGCGTGGAGGTGCCACGGCCCCGGCGTGCAGGTGGTGGCGAAGGTGCCGGTGGCCGGTCCGGTGCCGCCGCCGAGCATGGTGGTGACGCCGGACATCAGCGCCTCCTCGATCTGCTGCGGGCAGATGAAGTGAATGTGGCTGTCGATGCCGCCGGCGGTGACGATCATGCCCTCGCCGGCGATGATCTCGGTGCCGGCGCCTATGGGAATGGTCACGCCGGGCTGGATGTCCGGATTGCCGGCCTTGCCGATGGCGGAGATGCGGCCGCCCTTGAGGCCGATGTCGGCCTTGACGATGCCCCAGTGGTCGACGATCAGTGCGTTGGTGATCACCGTGTCGGCGACTTCCGCGGCGAGTCGCTGCCCCTGGCCCATGCCGTCGCGGATCACCTTGCCGCCGCCGAACTTCACTTCCTCGCCGTAGATCGTGAAATCCTTTTCCACCTCGATCCACAGTTCCGTGTCGGCCAGCCGCACGCGGTCGCCGAGTCCGCCAAAATGAGTCGGGCCGAACATCTCGGCATAGGCCTGGCGGCCAATTTTTAGTGTCATTTCAGCTTCCCCATGATTTTGCCGGCGAAGCCGTAAACGATGCGGTCACCCGCCAGCGCGACCAGCTCGACCGTGCGCGTCTGGCCCGGCTCGAAGCGCACCGCGGTGCCGGCGGCGATGTCGAGGCGAAAGCCGCGCGCCTTTTCCCGCTCGAAGGACAAGGCCTCGTTCGTCTCGAAGAAATGGTAATGCGAGCCGACCTGGATCGGCCGGTCGCCGGTGTTGGCGACGGAAAGGCGCACCGTCTTGCGGCCGGCATTGAGTTCGATCTCGCCCTCTGCCGGGCAAATTTCACCGGGAATCATGCGTCATTTCCTCTTGCGGTTGTTCGTCGTCTTCGTCGGCGGTGCCCAGGAAATCCCGCACCGCCTCGATCTGGTCGGCCGAGGCGAGGGCCGGTGCGTGCCCGACGCCGGGAAACTCGACGATCTTCATGTTGGGTTTGCGCCGCTGCATTTCCTCCATGGTCTCCGCCGGCAGCACTTCGGAGTCAGCGCCCCGCAGCACCAGCACCGGGCAGCGCACCGCCGCCCAGACGCTCCAGAGATCGATGCCGCGCAGGAACTCCGGCCCGATCGGCAATTCCGGGTCCAGATGCACCGGCAGGCCGCGGCTCAGGGCCGGGTCGTAGCGCAGGCGGTAGCCGCCGTCGGGCTCCTGCACCGCTGCGTGGCGGGCGAGGTGCTGCCAGAAGGCTTCGTCGAGCTGGCCGCAGCTGCTGCAAGCCTTGCGCACGTAGCGCTCGACCGCCGCGAAGTCGGCGAAGCGCGTCTCGCTGCCGACGTGGCCCTTGAGGCGGATCAGCGCGTTCCACGGCACGAAGGGGCCGACGTCGTTCAACACCAGGCGGCGGATCGGCGAGCCCGGCTTGGCGGCGAGCAGCATGCCGATCAGCCCGCCCATCGAGGTGCCGATCCAGTCGAGCTTGGCCACCGGCCGGCCGCCGCGCAGGCGGGCTTGCAGGCTTTCCAGCAAACCGCCGGCGGCCGGCGTGGTGACGCGGGCGATCAGTGCCGCCGCGTCGCCGAGATAGGTGCCGAAGCTGTAGCCGGACTTGTCGTCGAGCCAGTCGCTGTCGCCGCGGCCGACGACGTCCATGCAGACCACCCGGTGGTCGGTTTCGAGGGCGGCGGCGAGGCGGTCGAAATCGCGGCTGTTGCGCGACAGGCCGTGCACGCACACCACGACGTGCGGGTTGCGGGCGTCGCCCCAATCGGTATAGGCGATGCGATGAAAGCCGTCCGCACCGAGGCTTAGGAAGCTCTGCTGGGACAGGGGCATGGCGGATCTCCCTTCAAACGATGGGATGGTGCACGGTGACGAGCTTGGTGCCGTCGGGAAACGTGGCCTCGACCTGGATCTCGGGGATCATCTCCGGCACGCCTTCCATCACTTCGTCGCGCCTGAGCAGGCTGCTGCCCGCACTCATCAGTTCGGCCACGGTCCTGCCGTCGCGGGCGCCTTCCATGATGGCGGCGGTGAGGTAGGCCACCGCCTCGGGATAGTTGAGCTTGAGGCCGCGCGCCCTGCGCCGCTCTGCGAGCAGCGCGGCGGTGAAGATGAGGAGCTTGTCCTTCTCCCTCGGTGTGAGTTCCATATCGTCCCTTCTATGTGCTCCAGATGCGCGGCGGCTGCGCCTCGCGCCCGATCAGCGCCGGCCGCAGCTCTCGCCACAGGGAGACGAACCAGGCGCGCGCCGCCTCCGACGAGTGGCCGAGATAGCGGGCCACCAGCAGCCGCGGCAGTCCTGTAACGCCGGTTCGCGCCCCCTCTTCCCGCGGCACGATCTCGCGGCAGGCGGCAAGCAGGCCCGCTTCGATGTCGTGGCCGGTGGCCAGCAGTGTGCCGCAGACGGAGAAACCGGCCAAGCCCATCGGCGATTCGAGCAGCGGCGAATCGCCGGCGATGCGGCCCTGCTCCAGCCACAGCAGCCGGTCCTCCAGCACGATGCGGGTGGCCAGTCGCAACTCTCCCTTCGTGAAGCGCTCGCCGGCCGCCTTGCGGCCGAGGCACAGCACTTCCCAGCCGATGAAGCGGGCTTCCGCCGCCAGCCGGATGCGGCTCTCCATCCTCGCGGCGGCCCCGTCGAAGACGATGGTCTCCTGCGGCAGCCATTCCAGCGCCGCGCCCGCTCCGATTTCGAAATCCAGCGACTGGCGCGCCCGGGGGCCGGCGGAGCGATACCACTTGCCGGCACCCGGCGTCGTCAGCAGGGCATGGGCGCCGTCTTCCAGCACGGCGCCGATCTCCAGTTCGTCGCCGCCGGCGATGCCCGCCGGCGGATGCAGCACGATGGCGTGGCAGACGCCGCCGCCCTCCGGGTAGAACGGCTTCTGCACCCGCAGTGGGCCGCGATGGCGGCGCTCCGCCAGGACAGTATCGCCGGCGCGGCGGGAAAAGCGCAAATCGAGGCTGGCCTGCCAGCCCGGAGCAAGGATGGGATCGCGCTGCATCCGGCGATCATACCGCGAGCAGTTCGCGCACGCCGTCCTGTTCCATGCGGCTGCCCTCGCCGCGCTTCACGATCTCGCCGCGCTCCATGACAAGGTAATGATCGGCGAGCGAACGGGCGAAATCGTAATACTGCTCCACCAGCAGGATGGCCATGCTGCCCTCCTCGGCCAGCGCCCGGATGGCGCGCTCGATGTCCTTGATGATGGAAGGCTGGATGCCCTCCGTGGGCTCGTCGAGGATCAGCAGTCTGGGCGAGAAAGCCAGGGCGCGCCCGATGGCCAGCTGCTGCTGCTGGCCGCCGGAAAGATCGCCGCCGCGCCGGCGCAGCATCTGCCCCAGCACCGGAAACATGTCGAAAATGCGCTGCGGGATCGGCGTGCCGCGCGGCTTCGTCGCCAGGCCCATGAGCAGGTTCTCATGCACCGTCAGACGCGGAAAAATCTCCCGTCCCTGCGGCACGTAGCCGATGCCGGCACGCACGCGGACATGGGAAGGCTGGCGCGTGATGTCCTCGCCGCCGAAGCGGATGCTGCCGGCAGCGGCGGGCACCAGGCCCATCAGGCACTTGAGCAATGTCGTCTTGCCGACGCCGTTGCGGCCGAGCAGCGCCGTCACCTTGCCCGGCGCCGCATCGAAGGAAACGTCGCGCAGGATATGGCTGCCGCCGTAATACTGGTTGAGGTTCTGCACCGAAAGCATTTCAGCGCCCCAGATAGACTTCGATCACGCGCGGATCGGCCTGCACGGCGGCGAGGTCGCCTTCGGCGAGGACCGAGCCCTCGTGCAGTACCGTCACCTTGCCGCCGAGCTGTTCGATGAAAGCCATGTCGTGCTCGACGACGACCAGCGAATGCCTGCCGGCCAGCGACTTGAACAATTCCCCCGTGCGCCCGGTCTCCTCGTCGGTCATGCCGGCCACCGGTTCGTCGAGCAGCAGCAGCTTCGGCTCCTGCATCAGCAGCATGCCGATTTCCAGCCACTGCTTCTGGCCGTGCGAGAGCAGGCCGGCCTGGCGGCCGGCCCGGTCGGCGAGGCGGATCAGCCTGAGCGTGTCGGCGATGCGGTCGCGCGTATCGCCGTCTATTTCGGCGAAGAGGCTGCGGCGCACGCGCTTGTCCGCCTTCATTGCCAGTTCCAGGTTCTCGAACACCGTGTGGTTCTCGAAGATG
>PNJM01000052.1 GCA_013821865.1 Rhodocyclaceae bacterium | reverse complement strand
GATTGCATCGAATGCGGCTGCTGTGCCTATGTCTGCCCCTCGGACATCCGCCTGGTGGACTACTATCGCTTTGCCAAATCCTCCATGCGGGCGCTGGAACGGGAGAAGGCCGCCGCCGACGCGGCGCGCGAACGCTTCGAATTCCGCAATCAACGCGAAGAGCGCGAAAGGGCCGAGAAAGCGGCGCGCCTTGCCGCCAAGACCGCCGCCGGGCGCCAGGCGGCCGCCGGTGCAGCGAAAGCCGCCACCCCCGCCGCGCCGGTCCCGGCACAGGCTCCCGCCGAGACACCCCAGGCGCTTTTGGATGAGCAGAAAAAGGCGCTTATCGCCGCCGCCATCGAGCGCGCCCGCGCGCAGAAGGAAGGCGTACAGCCGAAGAACATCGACAACCTGGCGCCGGATAAGCAGGCCGAGATCCGTGAAATCGAGATGCGCCGCGCCAAGGTGCGCGAACTGGCCAAGACGCCGCCCGAGGAACCCGTATGAGCGCCACGCGACGGGCCGCCCCGAGCGGGCGCAAGCCAAACACAGGGAGGCCGGGCCTTATCCGGCCGAACCCGCGTCACCCCCTTTCCTGGGAAGGGGGATGGGGGGAAGGCTCATGAACAACTCACCCCACGTCCACCTTCCGGTCAGCGTCCAGTTCATCATGCTCAAGGTGCTGGCCGCCCTGCTGCCCGGCATTGCCGTCTACGTCTGGTTTTTCGGCGCGGCGATCCTGGTGCAGATCGCGCTGGCCTCTGCGGCGGCGCTGGCCGGCGAGGCGGCCATGCTCGGATTGCGCGGCAAGCCGGTGGGCCTGTTCCTTGCCGATGGCAGCGCCCTGGTGACGGCCTGGCTGATCGCGCTGACCTTCCCGCCCATCGTCCCCTGGTGGCTCACCGTCTCGGCGACCCTGTTCGCCATAGTGGTGGCGAAGCATCTCTACGGCGGGCTCGGCCAGAATCCGTTCAACCCGGCCATGGTGGCCTTCTGCGTCTCCATCATCGCCTTCCCGGCATTGATGTCGCAGTGGCCGGCAGTCGGCTTCACCGATTTCGCCGCGCAGATGCAGGTCGTCTTCGGCGGGCTGCGCGCGCCCGATGCGGTGACGATGGCCACGCCGCTCGACGCCTTGCGCACCTCGCTGCACACACCGGAAGCGCACGCCACTGTGGCCCGCATCCTCGACTCGCATGCCACCTTCGGCAACATCGGCGGCAAGGGCTGGGAATGGATCGCGCTGGCCTACCTCGCCGGCGGCCTCTGGCTGCTGCAGCAGCGCATCATCAGCTGGCACGTGCCGGCCGCCTTTCTCGGCGTGCTGGCGCTGCTCGCCGCCGCCTTCAGCCTCGGCAGCCCGGAGCGCTACGCCGGCCCGGCCTTCCACGTCATCACCGTGGGCGCCATGCTGGGCGCCTTCTTCATCGCCACCGATCCGGTCTCGGGCGCCACGACGCCGCGCGGCAAGCTGATCTTCGCCGCCGGCGCCGCCTTGCTCACCTGGATCATCCGCAGCTTCGGCGCCTACCCGGACGGCGTCGCCTTCGGCGTGCTGCTCATGAACCTGTGCGTGCCGCTCATCGACATGGGCACCCAGCCGCCGGTGTTCGGCCATAAAGACGGCAAGCAGGACGGCAGGACGCCATGAGCGATCCGACCGCAGCCCGCGTCTCCCTGCGCACCGCCGCCATCCTGACGGTGTTCACCGTGACATTCACCACCCTCATGGCGGCGACATACCAGGCCACCAAGCCGGCCATCGAAGCCAGCGCCGAAGAGGGAAGGATGAAGCTGGTGGGCGAAGTCCTGCCGACCCACCTCTACGACAATGCGCTGCTGACCGATTACGTCGAGGTGTCGCCGCGCGCCGGGCTCGGCCTGGATGCACAGGATGACCCGGCACGCGTGTTCCGCGCCCGCAAGGCCGGCGCGCCGGCAGCCCTGGTGTTCGAAGCCGTGGCGCCGGACGGCTACAGCGGAAAAATCCGCCTGCTCGTTGCCATCGGCGCGGACAACCATGTCATCGGCGTGCGCGTGGTCAGTCACAGGGAGACGCCCGGCCTGGGCGACTACATCGAACCGAAGAAGGATCGCAACAAGGCCAGTCCGTGGATACGCCAGTTCGACGCGGCGGGCTTCGGCAAGGTGGCGGCCGCCGAATGGAAGGTGAAGAAGGACGGCGGCCGCTTCGACAGCCGCGCCGGCGCCACCATCAGCGCACGTGCCGTCACCGGCGCCGTGCGCCGTGCGCTGCAATTCGCCGCAGACAACCGCGACAGGCTGTACGGACTTCCGGCAAAATCGAGCCTCTCCCCCGAAGGAGAAAAAACATGAGCGCATCCACTTTCCGCGAAATCGCCCGCAACGGCGTCTGGAAGCAGAACACCAGTCTGGTGCAGCTGCTCGGGCTCTGCCCGCTGCTTGCCGTCAGCGCGACCTTCGTCAACGGCGTCAGCCTCGCCATCGCCACCATCTTCGTCATGGCCCTGTCCAGCGGCGTGGTGGCGAGCGTGCGCAACTTCATACCGCACGAAATCCGCATCCCGGTATTCATCCTCATCATCGCGGCGCTGGTGACGATGGTGGACCTCGCCATGAACGCCTGGCTGCACGAGCTCTACCTGGTGCTCGGCATCTTCATTCCGCTCATCGTGGTGAACTGCATCGTGCTGGCGCGCGTCGAGGCTTTCGCCGCCAAGAACACCCCGCTGGCCGCCGCCTGGGACGGCGCCATGATGGGCGTCGGCATGGTGGCGGCCATCGCCGTGCTGGGCGGACTGCGCGAGCTGATCGGCACCGGCATGCTGTTCTCCGGCATCGAGATGGTGATCCCCGGCGCGCGGGCCCTGCAGCTGCTGCCCGAGGACTATCCGGGCTTTCTCGTTGCCATCCTGCCGCCCGGCGCCTTCCTGGTGCTCGGCTTCCTGATCGCCGGGCGCAACTGGCTGGACGCCCGCGCCGCGCGGCGCGCCCGCCCGGTCACGCCGGTCCAGGCGCCCGCCTGAGCGATGCCCCCCAAAAAAGTCCGCGCGGTCTTCGAGCGCCTCGCCGCGGCCAATCCGGCGCCGACGACCGAGCTGGAATACAAGACGCCCTACCAACTCCTCGTGGCGGTGATCCTCTCGGCCCAGGCCACTGACAAGAGCGTGAATCTTGCCACGCGCACGCTGTTCCAGGACGCCGGCACGCCGCGCAAGATGGCGGCACTGGGCGAGGATAGCCTGGTCCCCTACATCAACCGTATCGGCCTGTACAAATCCAAGGCGAAAAACGTGGTCGCGATGTCGCGCCTGCTGCTGGAGCGCCATGGCGGCGAAGTGCCCGGCGACCGCGAGTCGCTGGAGGCCCTGCCCGGCGTCGGCCGCAAGACCGCCAACGTGGTGCTCAACACCATCTTCCACGAGCCCACCATCGCCGTGGACACGCATGTCTTCCGCCTCGCCAACCGCACGCGCCTGGCGCCCGGCAAGGACGTGGGCGAGGTCGAGGAGAAACTGGTCAAGGTCATCCCGCCCGAGTACCGCCACCACGCCCACCACTGGCTCATCCTGCACGGCCGCTACGTGTGCAAGGCGGCCAAACCCGACTGTCCGCGCTGCCTGATCAACGACCTGTGCGAGTGGCCGGAGAAGACGGCGGGATGAGCGCCGCCCGCCGGGCCGCCCCAAGGGCGGTACAGCCAACGACATGGAGCCGCATGGCGGCGAACCATCGTCACCCCCGCCCTCGGGGCGGGGGCCGGGGGGCGGGCACATGAACGCCGCCATCGCCACCGCCCTCGCCAGCACCAGCCGGCCCGATCCGGAGCTGGCCGCCCATGTCGTCAGAGAGGCGTTGACGCGCGCCGGCATGGACATCGCCCAGGGCGTGCTGCTGTTCCTCACCGCGGACTTCCTCCATCACGCCCACGCCGCGGTCGTGGCCGCCTCGCGCGCGGCGAACTGCCTGCAGGTGACCGGCTGCACGGCGGCGGGCATCCTCACCGACCAGGACTGGGCACTGGACCGCCCCGCCGCCTGCGCCATGGTCTTCGGCGCCGGGTTCGGGCTGGGCGCCCACCCGGAACCGGCCGTGCCGCTGCTCACGCTGGCGGCCCCCAACGCCGCAGCCGCGCACTGGCTCGACGCCGGCGGCAAGCGCTACGGCTTCCTGTCGACGGACAACGGCGCCCACGGCGCCGGCCGTATCTGGTGTCACGGCAAGATGTCCGCCGAGGCGCGCTGCGAGACGGCCATCGCGGGCGTTCGCGCGGCCATCGGGGTGTCGCGCGGGGTGCGTCCCCTGGCGGACCCGCAGCCGGCCATCAGCATCGGCTACGATGTGCTCAAGCTGGGCCCCCATGCCGCCCTCAACACCCTGCTGCGCGAAATGCCCCTGGAACTGCGCGAGATGGAAAAACTCCCCTTCCACCTGCTCGCGGCCGGCGTCGTGTCCGGCGACCCGCGCCATGCTGTCGAGGAAGGGCGCTACACGCTGGTGCCGATCATCGCCGCCAACCACGAGGAGCGCACCGTGACCTTGGCGGCCAAGGTGGAATCGGGCGCGTACCTGTTCTGGACCATGCGCCAGCCGCTCGTCGCAGAGCGGGACATGCATGGGGTCGTGGACAAACTCGCCGTGGAACTGGGCGACGCACCGGACTTCGGCGTGCTGTTCTCGTGCATGGGGCGGGGGCCCTACTTCTTCGGCGGCGAGGACCGCGACCTGGCCATCGTCAAGGAGCGCTATCCCGGCCTGCCCCTCATCGGCGCCTACGGCGGCGGCCAGATCGCGCCCCTGTTCGACGGCAACCGCGTGGTGCACAACGCCGCCGTCCTCGGACTCTTCAAAGCGGATGTTTAACCCGTCACGCGATCAGGCGCGCCAGTTCTTCATCGAGGCCTGGCGCAAGCACCGGGCGCGCGAGGTGATGACGCCGCTGGAAGACATGGCGTCGCGCATCGTCGCCCTGCATCCGGAGTATCAACCCCTGCTCGTGGATGCCGACGGCGCCCTGGCGCGGGACTGGACGCCCGAGTCGGGCGAGACCAACCCTTTCCTGCATCTCTCGCTGCATCTGGCCATCGAGGAGCAGTTGTCCATCGACCAGCCCTTCGGCATCCGCGCCGCCTTCGAGGCCCTGCTCGCCAAGCGCGGCGACCGCCACGCGGCGCTGCACGTGGTGCTGGAATGCCTTGGAGAAACCATCTGGCAGGCCCAGCGCAACGGCGGCGCCTTCGACGGCGCGGCCTATCTCGACCGCATCCGGCGCAAAAGCTAACCGCGATAAGCCCGGATCTCGTTCAGATCCTTTTCCATGCCGCGCGCCAGATCGTCGATGTCGTCCTCGAACCAGCCGAGGTGCGAGAGCGCAGCCTCCTTGGCATGCTCCCACTCCGCGTCGTCGGGATAGTTGAGAAAGCGCGCGACGATGTGCTCCGACAGCAAACGGATGGCCACCAGCAGGCACACCTCGGGCGTGGCCCTCTGGCGCGGCGTCGAGAAAATGGAGTACTCGTGATGATAGTGGATCGCCCAGACCACATGCTCGGGCAGGTACCAGCCGCGGCCGAGCAGCGCGCCGACGATGACATGGTTGGTCTGGTGGCGCTCGTCCTCGATGGCGGTAAAGGCGCGCGGCGCGGCGTTGGCCTGCACCAGCGTCTGCTTGTAGTCGGTGAACTTCTGCATCAGCACGGCGATGCCGGCGTCGTGGAACAGGCCGAAGGTGTAGGCATCGTCGGCCGACGTGCCGGGCAGGCGCCCGGCCAGGTAGGAAGACACCACCGCGTTGTAATTGGAGCGCTCCCAGAAGCGCTCCATGGCCGGCGCATCCTTGCCGCCCAGGCTCGTCTTCAGCACCACGCCGTAGACGATCTTGAGCAGGTTGCGCAGTCCCAGCACCGCCACCGCCTGCTGCACCGACTGCACCTTGCGGCGCAGGGCGAAGAAGGGCGAGTTGGCCATTCTCAGCACCGCCGCGGCGAGTGCCACGTCGCCCATGACCAGACGCGAGAGCCGGATGAAGTCCACGTCCTCGCGGCGCGCCTCCGCCAACAGCTCCACCACGATCGCCGGGCAGGACGGAATGGCGATGTTCTGCAGCGTCTGAGCGGCGGCGTCCTCGGAAAGGTCGGCATCAAAGATTGCTGCGGGTTTGCTCATTGGTCCGGCTTGCATCTGGTAACCACCGGCATTGTAGCGAAAACGCCGCCCGGATAGCCTCTCGTTCAGAAACGGCTCCGGCAAAGCTGCGCCCCACGGGAAGTCCCCTTGGGGGATAATTGAAGCATTTATGTCCCGGACTGATCCCATGCGCTTCGAAGGCTCCAGCGACTACGTCACCACCCCCGACCTGATGCTGGCCGTCAACGCCGCCATCACCCTGCAACGGCCCCTGCTCATCAAGGGCGAACCCGGCACCGGCAAGACCATGCTGGCCGAAACCGTGGCCGAGGCGCTCCATGTGCCGCTGCTGCAGTGGCACATCAAATCCACCACCAAGGCACAGCAGGGCCTCTACGAGTACGACGCCGTCTCGCGCCTGCGCGACTCGCAGCTGGGCGACGGCCGCGTCAGGGATATCGCCAACTACATCGTCAAGGGCGTGCTGTGGCAGGCCTTCGAGGCCGAGGCGCCGACGGTGATCCTGATCGACGAGATCGATAAGGCCGACATCGAGTTTCCCAACGACCTGCTGCGGGAACTCGACCGCATGGAGTTCTACGTCTACGAGACGCGCGAGCTGGTCAAGGCGAGGCACCGGCCCATCGTCTTCATCACCAGCAACAACGAGAAGGAGCTGCCCGACGCCTTCCTGCGCCGCTGCTTCTTCCACTACATCAAGTTCCCCGACAAGGAGACGATGCAGAGCATCGTCGACGTGCATTTCCCCAACCTGAAAAAGGGCTTGCTGCGCGAGGCGCTCGAAGTGTTCTTCGAACTGCGCGACATCCCCGGGCTGAAGAAGAAACCCTCCACCTCGGAGCTGCTCGACTGGCTGAAGCTCCTCATGGCCGAGGACATCCCGCCCGAAGCGCTGCGCGCCAAGGACAACAAGGCTGCCATCCCGCCGCTGCACGGGGCGCTGCTCAAGAACGAGCAGGACGTGCATCTGTTCGAGCGGCTGGTGTTCATGGCGAAGCATAACCGGTGAGGAGGTGCAGGGCCGGCTGCAGCCGGCCCTGCAGCAACGCAATGCTCATCGATTTCTTCCTCCACCTGAAATCCGCCAAGCTCCCGGTCTCGACCAAGGAGTTCCTCACGCTGCTGGAAGCCCTGCAGAAGCACGTCGCCGGCCACAGCATCGATGAGTTCTATTTCCTCTCGCGCGCCTGCCTGGTGAAGGACGAGACGAACTACGACAGGTTCGACCAGGCCTTCGGCCAGTATTTCAAGGGCGTCGAGAAGATCCCCGGCCTGGAGGGCGAAATCCCGGAAGAGTGGCTGCGCTTCATGACGCAGAAGCACCTCACGCCCGAGGAAAAGGCCAAGCTGCAGGCGCTGGGCTGGGACAAGCTCATGGAGGAATTCAAGAAGCGCATGCAGGAGCAGAAGAAGCGCCACGCCGGCGGCAGCAAGTGGATCGGCACCGGCGGCTCCAGCCCCTTCGGCGCGCACGGCTACCACCCCGAAGGCATCCGCATCGGGCCCGAATCCGCCGGCAACCGCACCGCGGTGAAGGTCTGGGAGAACCGCGAATACCGCAACCTCGACGACACGGTGGAGCTCGGCACGCGCAACATCAAGGTGGCGCTGCGCCGCCTGCGCCGCTTCGCCCGCGAGGGCTCGGCCGAAGAGCTGGACCTCGACGGCACCATCTCCTCCACGGCGCGGAACGCCGGCTGGCTCGACATCCTCATGCGCCCGGAGCGGCACAACAAGGTCAAGGTGCTGCTGTTCCTCGACATCGGCGGCTCGATGGACGATCACATCAAGCTGTGCGAGGAATTGTTCTCGGCGGCCAAGACCGAATTCAAGCACCTCGAATACTTCTACTTCCACAACTGCGTCTACGACCACGTCTGGCGCGACAACCGGCGGCGCCACTCGGAGCGCTTCCCGCTCTGGGACGTGATGCACAAGTACGGCAACGACTACAAGCTCATCCTGGTCGGCGACGCCACCATGAGCCCCTACGAGATCCTGCAGCCCGGCGGCTCGGTCGAGTACATGAACGAGGAAACCGGCGCCGCCTGGCTGCGCCGCCTGCTCGACGCCTATCCGCACGCGGCCTGGCTCAATCCCGAGCCCGAGCGCCTGTGGCCCTACCGCCACTCCATCAGCATCATCGGGAACATCATGGGCAACCGCATGTTCCCGCTGACGCTGGAAGGCCTGGAACGGGCCATGCGGCTGTTGAGCAAGTAGCGTACTTCATGCCGGATCTATCGTTTTTCCCTGCGTTTCCCCTGCCGTACAGCGCGCTGGTCGTGTTCGGCCTGCTCCTGATTGCCGGATACGCGGCAGGAGAGCTGTTTTTCCGCATGCTGCGCCTGCCGCGCATCACCGGCTACCTGCTCGCCGGCATCGCGCTGGGCGAGAACGGTTTCGCCCTGCTCAAGGGCGACCTGTTCCGCATGGCCGACCTGTTTCTCAACATCGCGCTGGGGATGATTATCTTCCAGCTGGGCCAGCGCTTCTCCCTCCGCTGGCTGCGGCGCAATCGATGGATCGTGGCCACCTCCCTGCTGGAAAGCGGCTGCGCCTTCGCGGCGGTTTATTTCGCGCTGACCTGGCTCGGCATCGCCGAGCCGCCCGCGCTGATTGCGGCGGCGATCGCCATGTCGAGTTCGCCCCTGATCGCGCCGGTCGTGGCACGCGACCTGCACGCCGAAGGCCAGGTCACGGAGCGCGCGCTCTGTCTGGTGGTCCTCAACAGCGTGCTGGCCTTCCTTGCCGTTGCCTTCATGCTTTCGTTCCTGCACAGCGACGGCGTCATCGAAAAAATCTACTTCCGGCCGCTTTACATCCTGCTCGGCTCGGTCCTGGTCGGCCTCGGGCTCGGCTTCGTCGCCGCCTTTCTGGGCTGGCTGCTCATGCCGCGCGAAGGCGGCAGCGTGATCCTGCTCGTCAGCCTCACCGTGATCGGCATCGGCGCGGTGGATTCGCTGCGCCTGTCGGCGCTGATCACCCTGCTGGTGTTCGGCGTGATGACCAAGAACTACGCGCGCGGTTTTCGCCTCGCCACATTCGACACCGGGACCTTCGGACGGCTGCTCGTCGTCGTGCTGTTCGTCGTGTCCGGCGCCCTGCTGCCGCTGCAATGGCAGCCGCAGTGGGCGATTGCCGTGCTGGCCTTCGTCGTCGCCCGGCTGGCGGCGAAGACCGTGGCGGTGACGGCGCTGGCGCACCCGAGCGGAATGAGCCTGAAAAAGGGAGGGCTGCTCGGCATGATGCTGGTGCCGCTGTCGATCACGGAGTTCACGCTGGTCCGCGAAACCGCGCAAAGCCACCCTGAAATCGGCGCCGATCTCGGATCCATCGTCTTCCCCGCGATCGTGCTGATGGAGCTGATCGGCCCGGTCATCACCCAGTGGGCCCTGCGCTGGGCGCATGAGGCCTACGAACCTGTCCGGGAGGCGGCATGAACGAGCGCCGCATCGCGCCGGCACTGGATTTCCGGCACTCCGCGAAGCTGTCGATCGGCATCGAACTGGAACTGCAGATACTCAGCGCGCACGACTTCAACCTCGTGCGCGGCGCCCCGGATCTGCTGGAGCTGATGCGGCGGGTCAGGCACCCCGGCGAGCTGAAGCCCGAGATGACGGAAGGGATGATCGAACTCAACTCATCCATTCACGAAAGCTACAGGGCGCTGCTGGGCGAACTGCGCACGACGCGCGACCTGCTGGCGAAGCAGGCCGGGCGCCTCAACCTCGCCGTCAGCGGCGGCGGGACGCATGCCTTCCACCAGTGGGCCGAGCAGCGCATCTTCGACGCGCCGCGCTTCCGTTTCCTGTCCGACCTGTACGGCTATCTGGCCAAGCAATTCACGGTATTCGGCCAGCACATCCACATCGGCTGTCCGAGCGGCGACGAGGCGGTGCACCTGGTGCATGGCCTGGCCCGCTACATGCCGCACTTCATCGCGCTGTCGGCCTCCTCGCCCTTCTCCCAGGGGGTGGACACGGCCTTCCAGTCGGCCCGCCTGAACGCGGTGAGCGCCTTTCCGCTCGGCGGCCATATGCCTGACGTACCGGACTGGGAACACTTCAACCGCTACTTCGCGCAGATGTACGAATACGGCATTGTGGACAGCATGAAGGATTTCTACTGGGACATGCGGCCCAAGCCGGAATACGGCACGGTGGAGATCCGCGTCTGCGACACGCCCCTGCGGGTCGAGCGCGCGGCGCAGCTGGCGGCCTACGCCCAGACCCTCGCATTCCATCTGCTGCACATCGCCAAGGAACCCCCGCCGCAGGATGTCTACCTTCTGTACAACTACAACCGCTTCCAGGCCTGCCGCTTCGGCCTCGGCGGCAACTTCATCGACGCCCGCACGCAGGAGCACCGCGTCCTCAAGGACGACATCCTCGCCACGCTCACCATGCTGCACGAAGCCACGGCGGAAACCGGCAACGAGGAGCCCATGTGGCTTGTCCGAGAAGCGGTGCAGACAGGCCAAAGCGATGCCGACTGGCTGCGGGCACGCTATCGCGAAAGCGGTTTCCTGCCCGACGTGATGGAGCGCCAGAGCGAACTGTGGATGGGTCAGACGTGAGGCGAACGCGCCGGAAGCTGTTGAGCAAATGGCGAATCCCCGCCACAATGACGCCCTTCCCCGGAGAAAACGATGCGCAACGATGAAATGAAACGCCTCGCGCGCCGCGAAACCCTGCTCAAGCTTGCCGCCACCGGCGCCCTCGGCGCGGGCGGCATGATGGGCTTCATGCAGCGGGCCCTCGCCGGCGGCTCTTTGCCGGCCACCCCCGGCTTTCGCCACGTCAAGGGGCCGGTAACGGTAAACAACCAGCGCGCCACCCTGGGCCAGCCGATCCGCCCCGGCCAGACCGTTACCACCGGCCCCGGCGGCGAAACCATCTACATCCTCGGCCCGGATGCCTTCATCCAGCGCGAGAACACCAGGGTGAGCTTCGACGACAGCACCGGCATCGGCATCGTGCGGATCCTCACCGGCAAGATACTCGGCGTGTTCGGCAAGGGCAACCGCCAGATCGTCACCGGCACGGCGACCATCGGCATCCGCGGCACGGGCTGCTACATCGAAGCTGAAGAAGCGCGCACCTATTTCTGCCTGTGCTACGGCGACGCCGAACTGACGCCGAATGCCGATCCCGCGAAGAAGGAAATCCTGCACACCGAGCACCACGACAAGCCGATGTACATCGGCAACCAGGCCGGCGCGACGCTGATGTCGGCGGCCGGCGTCATCAACCACACCGATGCCGAGTTGACGCTGCTGGAGAACTCGGTCGGCCGCTGGCCGCCGTTCCACGGCAAGAACTACAAGTAGGCGCGGCCGAAGCCGGCCCTACTTGCCCTGTGGCTGCGGGGCGACCTTGAGCACTTCCTCGAGGGTGGTGAGTCCGGCGGCAACTTTCATCGCACCGGCGATGCGCAAAGGCTTCATGCCCTCGCGGTAGGCCTGCGCACGAACCCTGGAGAGGTCCGTCGTGGGCGTGATGAGCTTGCAGATGTCCGGCGACATGAGCATGATCTCGTAGAGGCCGATGCGGCCCAGGTAGCCGGTCATGCGGCAGTCCAGGCAGCCGGTCGGGCGGTAGATGGTCTTCGGCCTGTTGGATTTCCACGGCACTACCAGTGCATCCCATATCTCCGCTTCCTCGGCGCTCAGGACCGACGCCTTCTTGCAGTGCGGGCAAAGCGTGCGCACCAGCCGTTGCGCCATGACGCCCAGAATCGTGGCATTGAGCAGGTAGGCCGGCGCCCCCAGGTCGAGCAGGCGCGTCACCGCCGTGGGCGCATCGTTGGTGTGCAGGGTGGACAGCACGAGGTGGCCGGTCAGCGCGGCCTGGACCGCCATGTCGGCCGTCTCCAGATCGCGGATCTCGC
>PNJM01000051.1 GCA_013821865.1 Rhodocyclaceae bacterium | reverse complement strand
AACTGGGCTTCGTGCCGAGGATGGAAGTGCAGCACACCTCGGAAAAGGAGAAGGGGCAGATCTACCTGCCGGGCATCAACTGGGGCCTGATGCTGGCGGTGATGATTCTGGTGCTCGGCTTCAAGTCCTCCAACAACCTGGCCGCCGCCTACGGCATCGCCGTCACCGGCGACATGGTCATCACTTCCTTCCTGGCGGCCTACGTGGCGGCGCGCGTATGGGGCTGGGGCTGGACGCGGGCCGTGGCGCTGTTCGCCTGCTTCCTCGCGGTGGAGCTGGTCTTCCTGGCGGCCAACATCCTCAAGATTCCGGACGGCGGCTGGTTCCCCCTGGTGGCGGGCGTGGCGGTGTTCGTGCTGATGACCACCTGGAAGCGCGGGCGGCAGCTTATGCAGAGGCGCATGCAGGCCGACGCCATGAACCTCAAGACCTTCATCGACAGCCTGGCCTATGCGCCGCCTCCGCAAGTGCCCGGTACGGCCGTGTTCATGACCTCGAATCCGGAAGGCGTGCCGCACGCGCTGCTGCACAACCTGATGCACAACAAGGTACTGCACGAACGGATCGTCCTGCTCAACGTGCAGGTACACGACGTACCCTTCGTCCCCGAAATCGACCGCATCCATGTCGCCAAGCCCAACGACCAGTTCTGGCAGGTGATCGTGCGGTACGGCTTCAAGGACGAACCCGACATTCCCGCGGCCCTCGGGCTGTGCGCCGCGCACGGCCTGGCCACCAACATGATGGAAACGTCGTTCTTCCTCGGCCGCGAAACCCTGATCCCGCGCCTCGACGTCGAGTCGGGCATGGCGCTCTGGCGGGAGAAGCTCTTCGTGGCGATGTTCCGCAACGCCGGCAGCGCCACGATCTTCTTCAAGATCCCCTCCAACCGGGTGGTGGAACTCGGGACGCAGGTGGAGTTGTAGCCTTCTTACAGGCGCCGGATTTTTTCCAGCAGCGCCGTGGTCGAACGCTCGTGGCGGAAGGGGATCGAATGGACTGTCCCGCCGCGGGCCAGCACTTCATCCGAACCGACGATCCTTTCGGGCGCCCAGTCGCCGCCTTTCGCCAGCACGTCCGGCTGCACGGCGCGGATCAGTTCCAGCGGCGTGTCCTCGTCGAACCAGGTGACGAGCGAGACGCTCTCCAGAGCCGCCAGCAGCGCCATGCGGTCCTCCAGCGCATTCACCGGCCGGCCCCCGCTCTTGCCCAGGCGTTTCACGGAAGCATCGCTGTTCACGCCGACGATGAGGCTTGCCCCCAACGCGCGCGCCTGGGCCAGATAGGTGACGTGACCGCGATGCAGGATGTCGAAGCAGCCGTTGGTGAACACCAGCGGGCGGGGCAGCCGCGCGAGGCGCGCCGCCAGCTGCGCCGGCGGGCACAGCTTGGCCTCGAAGGCGGGTGGAGGAAACCCCATCCCCTGAACTACTTCTTCGGCTGCGGCTTGGTGTCTTCCGGCGGACGGTTGTCCAGCCGGCGGGCATCGTCCTCGCCGATGTAATCGAACACGCGAACGACCTTGCGCACGCCGCCCGTGGTTCGGGCGATCTCGGCCGCATCATCGGCCTCCTTGCGCGTGACCAGCCCAAGCAGGTACACGGCGCCGGCCTCGGTGACGACCTTGACGTGCTGCGGCGAGAACTTGTTCGCCTCGATGAAGCGCCCCTTCACCTTGGAAGTGATGTAGGAATCGTTGCTGCGCGCGCCGAAGCCGCTGATGCCGGCTGCCTGGATCTCGTTGGTGATGGCCTTGACGTTGGGCACGCCGGCGACCAGCTTCTCGATCTCCGCTGCAAGGTTGGCATCGGGCGCCTCGCCGGTGAGCAGCACCTTCATGTTGTAGCTGGTGACGTTGATGTGCGCTTTCTCGCCGAACTTCTCGTTGATGCGGTTCACCGCGCGGATTTCGATCGCCTCGTCGGCGAGATAGGTCTCCGAAGCGCGCCGGTCGGCGATCATCAGCGCGCCGGCGCCGACGCCGACCGCCGCGACCGGGAAGCAGCCCTGCAACAAGGGAACGGCGATCGCAACAAGGGCGGCGGCGAAAAGGGTGGAGCGGGTCAGGTTCTTCATGCGTCTTCTCCTAGCAACATGCAGTCGATGCCATCGCACAGGCAGTGCAGCGTCAGCAGATGCACTTCCTGGATGCGGGCGGTACGGTTGGCCGGCACGCAGATGTGCACGTCGCCCTCCTTCAGCAGCCTGCCCATGGCGCCGCCGTCCTTTCCCGTAAGAGCGACGACGCGCACATCGCGCTCGTGAGCGGCGTGGATCGCCTCGATCACGTTAGGCGAATTGCCGCTGGTCGAGATCGCCAGCAGCACGTCGTTCGGCTGCCCGAGCGCGCGCACCTGCTTGGCGAAAACCTGGTCGTAGGCGTAGTCGTTGGCGATCGAGGTGAGCGTCGAAGTGTCGGTGGTAAGCGCCAGGGCGGCCAGCGGCGGGCGCTCTTTCTCGAAGCGGTTGAGCAGCTCGGCGGCGAAGTGCTGCGAGTCGGCGGCCGAACCGCCGTTGCCGCAGGCCATGATCTTGCCGTTGGCGAGCAGGCTCCGCACCATCATCTCCACTGCCTGGGCGATAGGTGCCGAGAGCGATTCCATCGCCGCAAGCTTGGTCTGGGCGCTGTCGTTGAACTGCTGGGATATGCGTGCGAGAAGGTTCACGGCGGATTCATTGCGGTGATTGAGAATGTGAATCGCAGCGAATTTTAGCACGCGGGCTCCGCGGGCATGCTGTCGTTACAGCACGACATAGACCTCGACCTGCACGCGCTGCCAGGGGCTGCGGTGCTTCATCAGGCGCGCGATGCGCGCCTCGACCCGGCCGCCGCGGTCCATCTCGGCGGCGACGGCGCGATTCTCGGCGCGCGGCAGGTAGCCCAGCTTGCGGCCGCGCCATTCGACGCGCACGGCGTTGGCATCGTGCGGATTGTCCGGCTCGCGCACCAGTGCCAGCGCGTCGCCGGTCTTTATTTCGCTCCACAATTCCTTGCCGGCGTGATACTGGAAGCCGGCCAGCGGCGAGCTCTGCACCAGCACCTTGACCGACTGCGCCTGCGCCGGCAGCGCGAGGCAGGCGGCGCAGAACAAGGCGATCAGTTCACGACGCATCGAAGGCATTGCGTATCCACTCGATATTCTGCCCGTCGAGCAGCACCGCGTCGAAGCGGCACGCGGGCATGGGCTTGCCGGCGAGGTAATGTCCGGCGGCGCGGATCAGGCGCTGCTGCTTGGCCGGCGTGATGCTCGCCGCGGCGCCGCCGAAGCTGCGGCTGAAGCGCAGGCGCACCTCGACGAACACCAGCGTCGCGCCGTCGCGGCAGACCAGGTCGATTTCGCCGCCGCGGCAGCGGTAGTTGCGCTCGATGACTTGCAACCCTTGCCGCGCCAGATGGCGTGCGGCGAGTGCTTCAGCGTCGCTGCCGGCGCTGTTCATGGCTTGCGTAGCGGGGCGGGGCGCCCGACAATGCGGCAGTTCGACAACGGCTCGGTAACGGAATGAAGGATCACGGGGAAGCCCAGGCGATCGAGACGGCGGCATTATATGTGGTGGCGACGCCGCTCGGGAACCTGGGCGATATCACGCTGCGCGCGCTGGACGTGCTGAAAGGCGTTGACGCCGTCGCCTGCGAAGACACGCGCCATACGCGCCGGCTGCTCGATCATTACGGCATACAGGGAAAAGCGCTCGCCCTGCACGAACACAACGAAGCGGAGGCGGCGCAGAAACTCATCCGCCTGCTGCGGGAAGGCAAGGCCGTGGCGCTGGTGTCGGATGCCGGCACGCCGGGCGTGTCCGATCCCGGCGCACGGGCCGTGGCGGCGGTGCGCGAAGCGGGTTTCGACATCGTGCCTGTCCCCGGCCCGAACGCCGCCATTGCCGCACTCTCGGTCTCCGGCGCGTCGGAGCCGCATTTCCTTTTCTATGGTTTCCTGCCGTCGAAGGCCGCGGCACGGCGCAAGGCCATCGAGGAACTCAAGCCGCTGCCTCATGCGCTGGTGTTCTACGAGGCGCCGCACCGCATCGTCGAAACGATCGCCGACCTCGCCGTCTGCCTTGAGCCGCAGCGGCGAATCGTCATCGCGCGCGAACTGACCAAGGTCTACGAGAGCATCGTCAGCCTGCCGCTGGCCGACGCGCCGGCCTGGCTTGCCGCGGACGAGAACCGGCAGCGCGGCGAGTTCGTGCTGATCGTTTCCGCCGCGCCTGCCGCGGAGGGCGTTTCGGCGGAAGGCGGGCGCGTGCTGAGCCTGCTGCTTGCCGAGCTGCCGCTCAAGCAGGCGGTGAAGCTGGCGGCGGAGATCAGCGGCGAGAGCAGGAACGCCCTCTATGACCTCGCCCTGGCGCAGAAGGACAGTACTGGCGGCCGGGTATAATTCCACCGATGCAAACCCTCACGCTCACCCGCCCCGACGACTGGCACCTGCACCTGCGCGACGGCGCGGCGCTGGCGGCGGTGCTGCCGGACACGGCGCGGCAGTTCGCCCGCGCCATCGTCATGCCCAATCTGAAGCCGCCGGTGACCACCGCGGAACAGGCCGCCGCCTACCGCGAGCGCATTCTGGCGGCGGTGCCGGCCGGACTCCGATTTGAACCGCTCATGACCCTGTACCTGACGGACAACACGCCTGCGGCGGAGATAGACCGGGCCAAGGCGAGCGGATTCGTGCACGCGGTGAAGTACTACCCGGCCGGCGCGACGACGAATTCGGATTCCGGCGTGACGGCGATCGAGGAGTGTTTCGGCACGCTGGCGCGCATGGAGGCGGCAGGCATGCCGCTGCTGATCCATGGCGAGGTGACCGATGCCGACGTGGATGTCTTCGATCGCGAGCGCGTCTTCATCGACCGCGTTCTGGCGCCGCTGCTGCAGCGCTTCCCGGGCCTGCGCGTCGTGCTCGAGCACATCACCACGGCCGAGGCGGCACAGTTCGTGACGGCTGCAGGGCCGAGCGTGGCGGCGACGATCACGGCGCACCACCTGCTCATGAACCGCAATGCCCTGCTGGCCGGCGGCATCCGCCCGCACCACTATTGCCTGCCGGTGCTGAAGCGCGAAGCGCATCGCCGGGCGCTGGTGCGCGCGGCGATTTCCGGCAATCCGAAGTTCTTCCTCGGCACCGATTCCGCGCCCCATGGCCGCGCCGCCAAGGAAACGGCCTGCGGCTGCGCCGGCTGCTATACGGCGCATGCGGCGATCGAGCTGTATGCGGAAGCCTTCGAAGCCGCCGGCGCGCTGGACAGGCTGGAAGCCTTCGCCAGCTTCCATGGCGCGGATTTCTACGGCCTGCCGCGGAACGGGGAGAAGATCACCCTGGCGAGGGAGGAATGGAAAGTGCCTGCGCACCAGCCCATGGGCGACGACGTCCTGGTACCGCTGCGGGCGGGCGAGGCCGTGTCGTGGAGGCTGGCGCGATGAGCGCGCGTTCGCTGTCGCGCATTGCGGCGCTGGCCGGCGCGGCCTTGCTGCTGGCCGGCTGCAAGGACGAGTCCGCCTCGATGATCTTCACCGGCCCGGATCACGCACTGACGCTCAACGCCCGCCAGCCCTGGCCCTGGAGCAAGGAGTTCGAACTGGAGGTGGTCATGGCGCGCCAGCCCGACTGCCAGCGCCGCAGTCGCCTGGGCAGCGCCCCTTCAGGCGAGATCCGGGTGGAGGTGTTCCGTCCGCCGGAAGGCGTGTACGCCGAGCCGATCGTGATCCTCAGGCAGGGGGGCAGGCACTATGCGGTGAGCGGGCGGAACTGCGAGATGCAGCCCTTCGGGACGGCGCCGCAGGAGATGGGCGCGCGTCTCGGCGGTTTCGACCGGGAGGGCGGCAAGCTGAAGTTCGTCGCCGCGCCGAAACCGGCGGCTCCCCCGCCGTTACCCGTGCCTGCGGCTACGCCGGCCCAGGCCTTGCCGCAGCAGCAATGATCTTTTCCGCGCGTTCCGAGCGCAGCGCGGCGCGCCGGCCGCGTGCGACGTTCACGCGCGCCACCAGCGCAAGGCCGACCACGAAATAGCTGCCGGTGATGAGCATCGCCATGCGGTGGTCGCCGCCCGAGAGCCAGTTCGCCAGTCCGTAGGTGAGCGGCCCGAAGATCGAGGCCAGCTTCACCGCGAAGCCCCACAGGCCGAAGAACTCCGCCAGGCGGGACGGCGGCGCCAGCATGCCGACCAGCGCGCGCCCGGCCGACTGCGAGGCCCCCATGCACAGGCCGGCGATGTTCGCCGCCAGCCAGAACAGCGCCGCGCCTTCCGCCAGCCATGCCAGCACCACCATGGCGATCCAGCCGCACAGCGTCAGCGCGATGGCGCACACGTGACCGATGCGGTCCTGCACGTAGCCGAAGCAGAACGCGCCGACTGCCGCCGTCAGGTTGACGACGAGGATCAGCACCAGCGTCTCCTGCGTGGAGAAGCGCATCGCCTCCTGCGCGTAGATCGCGGCCAGTGTGATCACCGCCGCGATGCCGGCCTGATAGAACAGCGTGCACACCAGAAAGCGTTCCAGGTCGCGGAAAAGCCGTGCCTGGTGGAGCGTCGTCGCCAGCCGCGACCAGGCCGTGTGGAGGATGCCTTCGGCGGCTGCCCGGGGTTGCGCGCGCTCGCGCAGGAAAAGAAAGGTCGGCAGGCTGGCCAGGACGAACAGGGCGGCGGTGATGAGCATGGTTTCCGGCACGGCTTCCGCCGTGCTGCGACCCCGTGCCTGCGCCTGGCTGATCCAGGCCAGGCACAGACCCAGTGCAAGCAGGCCGCCGAGATAGCCCAGGCTCCAGCCCCAGCCGGAGACGCGCCCCATGGCGCGGCTCGTGGCCAGCTCGGGCAGGAAGGCGGCAATCAGGTTTTCCCCCGTGCCGAAGAAGAAGTTGGAGGCGATGACGCAGATCACCGCGAGAGCCAGCGATCCCGGCCCGGAGAGCCACAGCAGCGCAGTGAACAGCACGCAGCCCGCGGTGGTGAGCGCCAGCAGTTTTTTCTTTGCGGCGCGGGCGTCGGCCCAGGCCCCGACCAGCGGAGCGGTGACGACGATCAACGCATAGGAAACGGCGAGCGTCGCGGTCCAAGCCAGTGTCGCCCAGGGTGCGCGCCCTGCCACCACGGCGACGAAGTAGGCATTGAATACCGCGGTGACGACCACCGTGGTGTAGCCCGAGTTGGCGAAATCGTACATGGCCCAGGACCAGACTTCGCGCGGCGTTACGTCCTGGGTCAGGGTGCGTGCGGTTTTGGGAGCTGACATGGCGAGGCGTTCTGAGTGGCCTGGCCGATTATGCAAGGCGCGGGCGCGCCGGGCAATCAATGCAATCTGCTATCGCGATGACACCGCGCTCTACGGCCGGCACTGGGGTACCGACATCGACTGCCCCGGGCTGCATTTCGAGCTGAGCTACTACCAGGGCATCGAATACGCCATCTCAGGCGCGAGGACGGCGGGATGCAGGATTACCAGGCGGAGATGGCGTTGCACCTGCCTTTCAGGACCCCGGAAAATTAGGATGTTCAGGACGGCGCGCGCACCAGCCCTGCAGTTCTGCGGATTCGACGACGCGCGCTCCGGCGTCATCGCGCAGCACGCCCCAGCAGCGCGCGGGCAATCGCGGCGAAAGCCTGTCGCGAGCCGGCCTTGCGTATTGTCGTGCCCAGCGTGTAGATCATGGCATCGACCTGCCACCGCGGGGCGTCTGTCGGCAACTTGGCAACACATTGAAAAACAATGGAATGGAGTGGATAATGGAAATGGAAGTCCGCCAGGCAGCCGCTGTGCGCCTCGTGTGCATGGAGGAAAGTCCGGGCCCCATAGAGCAGGATGCCGGCTAACGGCCGGGCGCAGCAAGTCGAAAGACCCAAGGCGACGGAAAGGGCAACAGAAAACATACCGCCGATGGCCTCGCAAGAGGATCAGGCAAGGGCGAACCGGTGGGGTAAGAGCCCACCGCAGGCGTGGCAACACGACTGGCACGGTAACCCCCATCCGGGGCAAGGCCAAATAGGGAAGCGTTGGCGCTGCTCGCGCTGCTTCCGGGTAGGCTGCTAGAGCGCCGCGGCAACGCGGCGCCCAGAGGAATGGCTGCCAGGGTAGTTCGCTATCCCACAGAACCCGGCTTATCGGCGGACTTCTTTTTCTCTTCTTGCTTCATTCCCGCAGCATGGCGGCAGCAATGCGGCCACTCTTCAGACTCGACTTTGACTTTACGTCCTATCTATATTGTTTTTCAAGCATTATTTTTTCGAGATTTTATCTCAAGTCGAGCACTTAAGTCTTTGTCTCAACTAGGAAAAGTTACAATTTATCGCTTGACCGGCCAATTCTTTTCTACTAAAGTGGGGAAAAGTGGAAGAAAGTGGGAAAAAGGAATTTCCCACGCACAGAGGAGGTCGAATGTTTCAGGGAGCTGCGGCGCTCAGTCTCGACGCGAAAGGACGCCTGGCCGTCCCGTCGCGGCACCGCGAGAGTGTCATGGCCGCCTCCGCGAACGGCACGTTAGTGCTTACTGCGCATCCCCACCGCTGCCTCCTGCTCTATCCCCTGCCTGCCTGGGAGCCCATCCGCGACAAGGTGCTGGCGGCCCCCAGCCTTGAACAGCAATCCGCCTTTCTGAAGCGCCTGCTCGTCGGTTTTGCCCGTGAGGAGGAAATGGACGCGGCCGGCCGCGTGCTGGTCGCGCCCGAACTGCGCCAGTACGCCGGCCTCGACAAGCAGGTGTGGCTGATCGGCCAGGGCACCCATTTCGAGCTCTGGTCGGATGAGGGCTGGCAGAAGCAGCAGGAAGCGATATTTGCCCTCGGCGACAAGCTGCTGCCGCCGGGACTGGAAACGCTGACGCTGTGAGCGACGCCCGCCGGGCCGCCCCAAGGGCGGCGCAGACAAACGGATGGAGCGGGCGTAGCCCGCGAACGTGCATCACCCCCTTCCGCGGGAAGGGGGGCGGGGGGATGGCAATTCTGTGAGCGAAGGCTCACGGCACAAAACGGTTTTGCTGGAGGCGGCGGCTGACGCGCTGGCGATCAAGCCGGCGGGCATCTACTTGGACGCCACCTTCGGCCGCGGCGGCCATGCGCGGCTGATCCTCCGGCGGCTCGGCAGTCAGGGGCGGCTGATCGCGCTGGATCGCGATCCAGCGGCGATCGAGGCGGGAAAAGAGATCGTCGATCCGCGCCTGAAATTGTTCCATGCCGCCTTCAGCAGCCTGGGTACGGTGCTGAAGGAGGAGGGGGTCGAGCGGGTGGATGGGGTGCTGCTGGACCTGGGCGTCTCGTCACCGCAACTGGACGACGCGGAACGGGGCTTCAGTTTCCGCGCCGATGCGCCGCTCGACATGCGCATGGATACGAGCCGCGGAATGACGGCGGCGGATTGGCTGGCGCAGGCGAGCCAGCGGCAACTGGCGGAGGTGATAAAAAATTATGGCGAAGAACGGTTTGCTCATGCGGTTGCAAAGGCGATTGTTGCTGCTCGGGCAGGGGGGGCTGTCACAACCACACGACAACTTGCCGAAATCGTGGCATCGGCCGTCCGCACGCGCGAGCAAGGCCAGCATCCGGCGACGCGCAGCTTTCAGGCTATACGGATTCACGTCAATCAGGAGCTTGAAGAATTGTCGCTAGTGCTGCCGCAATGCGTGGAAGCGCTCAAGCCCGGCGGGCGCCTCGCCGTCATCAGCTTCCACTCCCTCGAGGACCGCATCGTCAAGCGCTTCATGCGCGATGAATCGCGTCCGCCGCAGCTGCCCGCGCGCCTGCCGGTGCGTGCCGCCGACCTGCCCCGGCCGCGCCTGAAGCCGGTCGGGAAACCCGTCTATCCCACCGAGGCTGAAATCGCCGCCAATCCCCGCGCGAGGAGCGCGGTGATGCGCGTGGCGGAAAGGGCGTGACGAAATGCTAAGGCTGAACCTCATCCTGATCGCGATTGTCCTGGCCAGCGCGCTGGGTGCGGTGGCCTCCCAGCACAAGGCGCGCAAGCTGTTCACCGAGCTGGAGCGCGAACAGGACCGCATGCGCCAGCTCGAGGTGGAGTGGGGCCAGCTGCAACTGGAGCAAAGCACCTGGGCAGCCCATGCGCGGATCGAGAAAGTCGCCCGCGATCGCCTGCATATGAAGGCGCCCGCTGCGGGCCAGGTCATCGCAGTTGAGCGGCAGGCGAAGAGCTGAGATGAAATTCGCCAGCAGTCCGCTCCTCTCGCAACTGCTGCCGGCCTGGCGCTCCAGGCTGGTGGCGGTCGTGCTGCTGGGCGCTTTCGCCACGCTGGGGGGGCGCTCGCTGTATCTCCAGGTGGTGCGCAACGACTTCCTGCAGCAGAAGGGCGAGTCGCGCTATTCGCGCGTGATCGAACTCTCGGCTACGCGAGGCCGCATCGCCGACCGGCAGGGCGACGTCCTGGCGGTGTCGACGCCGGTAAAGTCGCTGTGGGCCATTCCCGAAGACGCCAGGCTGACGCCGACACAGGCGCGCGAACTGGCCGCCCTGCTCGAGATGGATGTGCGCGAGCTGAACCGCAAGCTCGCCGCCGAGCACGAGTTCGTCTTCATCAAGCGGCAGATCCCGCCCGATACGGCGGCGAAGGTCGCCGCGCTGAACCTGCCCGGCATCCACCAGCAGAACGAGTATCGCCGCTACTACCCGGCCGGCGAGGTCGCCGCGCACATGCTCGGCTTCACCGGCGTGGACGACAACGGCCAGGAAGGCATCGAACTGGCCTTCGACGGGCAGCTCGCCGGCAAGCCCGGCAGCCGGCGCGTCATCAAGGACCGCCTCGGCCGCATCGTCGAGGACGTGGAAAGCATCAAGGCGCCGCAGGAAGGCCGCGACATCGTCCTGGCGCTGGATTCGAAGATCCAGTACCTCGCCTACACGCATCTCAGGCAGGCCATGGCGGAGAACAAAGCCAAGGCCGGCGGCGTGGTCGTGCTCGATGCGAAGACCGGCGAAGTGCTGGCCCTGTCCAACCTGCCGGCCTACAACCCGAACAACCGCGTCAAGCTTACCGGCGCGCAGCTCAGGAACCGCGCCCTCACCGACGTCTTCGAGCCCGGCTCGACCATGAAGCCGTTTACCATCGCGCTGGCCCTGGAGAAAGGCCGCTTCCGCTTCGACTCGACCATACAGACGGCGCCGGGCCGGCTCACCATCGGCAACGCAACCATCCACGACGCCCACATGCACGGCCTGCTCACGGTGGCGCAGGTGATCCAGAAATCGAGCAATGTCGGCGCGGCCAAGATCGCGGCCACCCTTGCGCCGGAAGAGATGTGGCAGATGTTCGACGCGCTCGGCTTCGGCCATCCTCTCAAGCTCGGCTTCCCCGGCGAGGCCGGCGGCCGGCTGCGCCCGTTCAAGACCTGGCGTCCGATCGAGCAGGCCACCATGTCCTACGGCCACGGCATCTCGGTGAGCCTGATGCAACTGGCCCGCGCCTATCTCGCATTTGCCCGCGACGGCGATCTCGTGCCGCTCTCCCTGGCCAAGGTCGACACGCCGCCGCTTGCGGGCAAATCCGTTTTTTCCGCCCAGACGGCGCGCGAGGTGCGCGCCATGCTGGAGATGGCCGTGCAGCCGGGCGGCACGGCGCCGAAAGCGCAGATCCCCGGCTACCGCGTCGCCGGCAAGACCGGCACGGCGCACAAGCTGGAAGGCGGCGGCTATACCGACCGCTATGTTTCGTCCTTCGTCGGCTTTGCACCGGCCTCCGACCCGCGCCTGATCGTCGCGGTAATGATCGACGAACCGTCCGGCGGCAAGTACTACGGCGGCGAAGTGGCGGCCCCGGTATTCGCCCAGGTGATGTCAGGCAGCCTGCGCACCCTCGGCGTGGCGCCGGACGCGCCGCTCAAGCCGCTGCAGGTGGCGCAGGACGGAACCCGGCCGGCCAGTATCCCTGTCGTGCGGGAGAGCATGTGATCGCAAGGGCCATGCAGATACTCGAACAGCTCGAACGGCTCGGCGTGAAGGCGAACAACCTCTGCGCCGACTCGCGCGCGGTTGCCGCAGGCGATGTCTTCGTCGCCTATCCGGGCGCGCGCGCCGACGGCCGCCGCTTCATCGCCGACGCGGTGGCGCGGCAGGCTGCGGCCGTGCTGTGGGAGAAGCGGGGGCATGCGTGGGACGGAGCCCTCAAGGCGCCGAATCTTCCCGTC
>PNJM01000050.1 GCA_013821865.1 Rhodocyclaceae bacterium | reverse complement strand
CGCCAGGCATAGACTGTCAGTCATCCTCCGCATGTGGCCCCCCTTTGTTTTCGGACACAGCGAAAAAACGAATGCTCAGGGCAGGTCGCCCCGCCGGAAGAACAGGTAGCCGGCGCCGGCGCACAGCGCGCCGACCGCAGTCGGGTAAATCAGCGCAAACAATTTGTAGCCCGTGGCGCCGAACGCGTCGAGAATCACGAAGGCGGACGGACCGAGCACGATGAGCTGAGGGTCGAACAGCGCCAGCGCCGCGGTGCGGAACACCTGCAGCGGATTGGCCAGCGCGATGCCCACTGCCACCTCGGGCCGCACATGCCCCTGGATCATGACGCCGAGCAGGATGAGGTCGAGGAACAGCAGCAGCGTCAGCCACAGCATGAACGCCATGCCCTGGGCGACGTCGGTGCTGCGCGCCAGGGCCGAGACCAGCATGCCCATGCCGAGGAAGCACCAGCCCATGACGGCCAGCAGCGCCGTGTAGTAGGCGAACATGCCCCAGGGCACCTCGATGCCGCGCACCAGCGCCCACAGCACGGCGCCGGCCATGGCGGCGAACACCGGCAGGAAAATCACCAGGTAGCGGCCGAGGATCTTGCCCCAGAACCAGGCGGCCAGCCCGACGGGCAGCGACAGCAGGTACTCGAACACGCCCGCCTCGCGGTCGCCGGCGACCGAGCGTACCGTGGTAATGAGCACGAAAATCGGCAAAATGGCCATGCACAATTGGATATAGGTGACCAGCAATCGCGACAGGCCGATGAACCCCAGCACGCGCGATTCGGTCAGCCCGAAGACGAAGAGCATGGCGACGATGCCGCCGAAGACCAGGCAGTAGATGAGGAACCACCGCGCGCGCAGCGACTCGACGATGTCCAGCTTGGCGGTGAGCCAGAGATCCTTCATTTTCCCTTACTTCCCCTTGGCCAGGATGTGCTGCCGCATGTCCGTGAAGTCGAGGCTGCCGGGCAGGGCGCCGCGCACGGCGGCGAAGTTGTAGCCCATGGGCGAAACCCTGCCGCCGACGTAGCGTGCCTGGCGCGCATCGAGCCACGCCACTTCGTCGCCCCCGCCCGAATCGGCGACCCAGATCTTCGTTGCCGCCTCATTGCCCCATTCCCGGCTTTTCAGCCAGAACACCACGCAGCCCATGTCGTCAAATTTGAAGGTCTGCTTTTTCGGGCCGCCGTGCACCTGCGCGGCGAAGCGCCGGTCGCTGATCACCATGCTGCAGCGCACGCAGGTGTCGCGATCCCATTTGATCTCGGCCATGCCTTCCGGCAACTCCCGGCGCGAGCAGCCGGAGAGTGCCCCTGCGAGCGGCGTCAAAACGAAGCCGGCCGCAGCCAGCTCGATCAGGAACCGGCGACGCGACGCACGCATACGTTGCCGGCCTCGTTGTTCCGTTCGCGCATCGAGATGTCGGTGATGATGGCGACGTAGCGCGACAGCATGCCGATGAAGCGCAGCCGGTCGGGCCCGGCCACGGTGCCCTCCCATGCCAGCCCGTGGCCCGTGTCGCGGAAATTCCATGCGCCCACGGCTTTCACGAAGGCCGGTTCGGGACGGCGCACCTCGATGCGGCAATCGAGCAGGCCGGAGAGCGAGACGTCGTCCGCCACGCAGTCGTCCAGCACGACGCGGCCCATGTCGAGTTCGACGACGCGGTTCACCAGCGTCGCCACTTCGTTCAGGCGGTGGCTGGAGATGAGCATGGTGGTGCTGTCCTGCCGTTCGGCGAGCAGCTCGAAGAAAATCTTGCGCGCTTCCGGATCCAGGTTGGCCGCCGGTTCGTCCATGATGAGGACCTTGCTGTCGCGGCCCAGCGCGATGGCGATGAGGATTTTCTGCTTCTGGCCGCCGGAGAGCTTGACGAAGGGCTGCGCATCGACTTTGGAAACATCGAGGCCGAGGCGCAGCGCCAGCTCGGCGATGCGCTCCCCGTCGGAATTGCACAGCGAGGCGGCGAAGCCGATCAACTGGCCGACCGGCATCTTCAGCGGCGGCGGCAGCTGGGGCACGAAGCCGATTGCGGCCAGCACCGTGGTGCGATTCGGGCGCGGGGCTTTGCCATCGACGGCAACCTCGCCTTCGTGGGTGTATTCCCCGAGCAGGCAGCGGATCAGCGTGGTCTTGCCGGCGCCGTTCGAGCCGATCAGGGCGGCGCGCTCGCCCAGGCCGATCTCGAGGCTGATGCCGTCCAGGACGCGATTGCGCCTGAAGGTCTTGGAGACGTTGTCGAAGCGGATCATTTTCTCTACAGCAGCTTGCTCAGTCCCTTGATGTCGTAGCGCAGCGCGCCGCTCGGGCAGACATCCACGCAGAGGCCGCAGCGCGTGCAGTCCGGCCCGATCGGCATTTCCGCCTCCGGCGAGCGCCCCTTGATGACGGCGTCGAGCACGTGGGGCACCAGGCACACCTTGCGGCAATCGCCTTCATGGAAACAATGTTCGAGGCGGTAATAAACCCTAACCGGCGACAGGATCCCGACCGCCCCGTAGGTAAGCCCGATCGGACACACATAACGGCACCAGGCGCGGCGCGAATAGAAAACCTCGAACAGCAGCAGCACGAGTATCCAGCCCAGCGCCAGTCCGGGTCCGTAGATCAGCGCCCGGCTCAGTATACCCGTGGGCGAGACGGTTTCGAAGACGGTATAGCCGGTGACCCAGGTCATCAGGCTGAACAGCAGCCAGAACACGGTGCGGCTTCCGCGGTGGAACTCATGGCCGGTGACGATCTTCTTCTCGGCGAGCTTGAGATGCAGCTTCTCGGCCAGTTCGGCCACCAGGTGATAGGGGCAGACCCACGAGCAGAACGTGCGGCCGCCCAGCAGCAGCCAGAGGAGGAATATCGTCGCCGTACCGATGACCAGGTTCACCAGGATGTGCTTGTGTGCCAGCATCACCTGCAGCGCCGAGTTGAGATCGATCATGTGGAAGCCGACGAAGCGCGATGCCGTCAGCGCGCCCTCGAGGATCTGGATGTCGAGCCAGAACGAGACGACGAACAGCAGGTTGGCGGCGATCAGCGCCGCCCAGCGCCGGTTGCGCCACTTGTTGCCGCGCAGGCCGTGGGCGCGGGCGTGTTCCTTGGCCGCCTCGAACTCGGCCTTGTTGAGGCGCTTCAACTGGTGAATCTGCCGGGCCTTCCCGGAGAACCGCTCCGGCTTGCGCACCTCGCGCCCCAGCATCACCTTGACGGAATCGAGAAGCTGGCCTTTCATGGCGTCACCACACGGCCCGCTCTTCGACCGCGATCGCCGTCGGCTCGACCGGACAGATCATTTCGCACACGCCGCAGCCGACGCAGGGCTCATGCACCACCGGGGTCATGCGGCTGGAGCCGGCGCCGGGTTCGGCCGGTTCGAGCGAGATTGCGCCCTGGATCGGGCATTCGCGCACGCACAGGTCGCACAGATCCACGTTGTAGGGATGCTCGCGCACCGGGATCGGCTTCCAGCGGTCGACGTCCATGTAGCGCATGCGCCCCTTGAAATCGGCGCCGCGCGCCTGGCCCTTGAAACCTTTGCCCTGCATGGCGAGGCAGGCCTCCGGCCGCACCAGTTTGGCCACGCCCATGCGCTCGCGTATTTCGAGAGTCGGTTCGGGATCCTTTTCCTTGGCGCGCAGGATAGGCGGCTTGGCCAGGCGCGCGCCTTCGCGTACGGGCATGAAGACGGGCTTCCTGTACACCAGCGCCCCCGTCGGGCAGGCCAGCACGCATTGCACGGCGTCGCAGGAGAAGTCGCAAGCCTGTTCCCGTGCATCGATGTAGGGCACGCCGACGCCGAAGCCTTCGTCCAGGTCGGCCAGCCGGATGGCGCGCACCGGGCAGACCTGCACGCACTGGCCGCACTTGATGCAGGAAGCGAGGAAATCCTTTTCGTCCAGTGCGCCGGGCGGGCGCAGGCGGGGGCGCTTGGCGTAGACCACCGGGAGGTAGCCGAGCAGCGAGAAGCCGATGACCCCGGTTGCGAGCAGGGCCGAACGGATGAAGCGGCGCCGGGCGGCCTGGCGCCTGGCCTGCGACAACGGCGGCTTTTTGGCCGGCGCGCCGGCCGCCTGCTCTGGCACCGATTTGTCAGCTTCGCCCATGATTCGGCTGTGCCGAGTGTTGGAAGCGGGGCTTCTCGTCGCGCAGGATCAATTCAGGGCTGGAGAAGGGCGCCAGCCGCTCGAGGAAATCCAGCGCTTCAAGGGCCGGGGCGGTCTTGAAGAAGCGCGCCTGCGGGATTTCCATCCAGATGCGGTCGGCGAAGGCATGCAACTCGTAGGGTGTGTCGCCCACCCCGTCGCCGTCGCGGTCGAAGCCCTGGTAATCGTCCCAGTAATTCCCGTGCCACCGGTTCAGGCCGGAGGAGCCGCGGCCTACCTGGGCGACGTGGCTCAGGTTGCCTTCGAAAGTGTTGCCCGTGGCGATGTTGCCGCCCAGGTCGCTGGTGAACAGGATGCCGATGCCGTTGTAGGCGATACGGTTGCCGCGGAACTCGATCCTGGTGCCGGGCTGGAACGGCGAGTAGTCGGAGCCGATGCCCACGGCGCAATAGATGATCTCGTTGCCTTCGACGACCGAATCCGACGCTTCCTTGAAACCTATTCCCATGCCGGTGGCGCCGGTGGCATGCGAGATGACGTTGTTGCGCACATGCACTTTCTCGGTGTACATCAGATACACGCCGACGGCATTGTCGTAGAAGCGGTTGCCCTCGACGATGTTGTCGTTGGCGAACATGAAATGAATCGAGTAGCGGCTGCGCCGGCCGAGGTTGTTCCTGAACAGGTTGCCGTTGGAGTACCACACCACCATGTCGCGAGAGTCGATGACTTCGTTCGACTCGATGCGGTTGTTCATGCTGTACCACAGGCGCAGGCCGTCGCCGCGCATGCCCAGGTCGAGCGGCTTGGAACTGATGCGGTTGCCGCGCACGATGTTGTCGTTGGACTGCTTGAGGTCGATGCCGAACAGGCAGTTGTCGATGACCAGCGACTCGATCAGGTTGTTGCTGCCGCGGACGTTGAGGCAGGCGTCGTCGGAATCATGCGACGAACCGGAGTTGGTGAGACGCACGCCGCGCAGGCTGGCGTTGCCGGCTTCCAGCACGAACACCGTGCCCTGGCCGCCGCCGTCGATGGTGACCTGGCCGCCGCCGTCGATGATCAAGGGCTTGCTGACCAGGACCGGTCCGGAGTAGGCGCCGGGCGGCGGCTTGAGCACCGACCCCGCCGGCGCCTGGTCGACCAGCGTCTGAAACCAGGGGAGTTGCGGCACGTTCGGCGCCTTGGGCATTGGCGCGCGTTCCATCGACGAGCCCCAGCCGGCCGATGCAGGCGCCCCCATGCCGGGAGGCAGTTCCGCGATCGATGCCGCCAGGGCCAGTCCGCCGGCCGCCAGCGCCAGCAGCGCAAGCGCGCGCACGATGATTACTCCGCCATCTCTTCGCGCATCTGTTTGCGGCGGATCAGCAGGGCCAGAACCAGGGCGAGGAAAACGATCATGAGCAGGCCATAGCCCCAGTAGGGATAGGAGTAGGTGGAGAACTGCGCCACCTTGCCTTCGCCGAAGACCGTGGGCATGAACGGCTTGACGGTGAAGGCGCCCCAGGGGTGGAGGTTGTGGCCGAAGAACCACAGCCAGCCGGCGTAATCGATGAGGAAATAGATCGGCAGCAGCGCCGGCACCAGGGCCAGCAGCAGCGAGAAGCCGCGGATCTTCCACACCCCGAGCAGGACGATGACCATGGCCGCCGCCAGCCCTGCGATCGCCGCATAGGTTGCAAATTTAAGATTGGCGACCCAGCGCGCCAGCACGTCGGGCTGGTTGAAGAAGGCGCTCGCCTCCTTGTAGTAGTAGTCGGCGAACGTGTCCAAATGGCCCAATGCGATCTGGTCCGCCACCATCCATGCGGTCACCGCGGCGAAGCCCGCGCCGAGAATCGCGAGCCGCCGCTTGCGCTGCGTCGACATGAAGCCCGCCAGCATCACGGCGAAGAAGCCGAAGATGAACTTCGACAGGCGGAGTTCGACCGGAGAACCGGTTGCAATCGGATACATGCCGACGTAGTGGTTGATGGTGTTCATCTCATGCACGCAGTCGAGCCCCTTGGCGCCCTTGTCGACGTCCTTGCCCGCGCCGGTCACCGGGTTGTAGCGCTCGACCTGCTCGGAGAGGTCCTGCTGGACGATCTCGCTCTGCAGACGGCTGCCCTTCGGCGCCGTGGTGCAGCCGTTATATACGCCGTCGAAATGGAAATGGATGCGGATGCCGTCCGGGAAGGCATCCTTCGGGTAGTTCGGCGCAGTCAGCGCCACCCACCAGATCGGCGAGAAATAGGCGGCGATCATGGCCACCAGCGCGATCGCCGTCAGCGCAATGACGAGAAGGGTCTGTTTCTTCCGGGTGTCCATGTTCAATAACTCGCCGTCAGGTGTATGCCGCGATTCCGGCAATGGCTCGTCGCCCTTTGCAGCGGGCGGTCTTGTTGACATCCGCCGCCCCGGGCCGGGACGGCGGTTTTGTTGCGGGAATTACTTCTTCTTCGCCGGCGCGGCGCCCTTCGGCTTGCACATGGAGCCGGGCATGGACAGGCTCGACTGGTAGGCGGAAATCGCCACCAGCTGCGCATCGGTATAGGGCTTGATGACCTTGACCATGTCGGGGTTGGCGTTGCGGCGGTGGCCGTCGCGAATTTCCGTCATCTGGCGCAGCAGGTACTTGTAGTGCTGGCCGGCGATGACGGGGTAAAACTTCTCCTTGTTGCCTTCGCCGTTGGTGCCGTGGCATTCCTTGCACTGCTTCTCGTAGAGATCCTTGCCGGCGGCGATCTGCTTGGCGGCGTCGGCGCCCTCGTACTTGCCGTGGTCGATCGGGATGCACAGGCTCTGGATGTAGGCCGCGGTGTCGGCGAGGTCCTGCGGGTCGGTCATCTCCTTGGCGAAGGGATACATGGTCGGGTTGTCGCGCAGGCCCATGCGGATGTCGGCCATCTGTTTGATCAGCACGGTGGTGTGCTGGCCGGCGAGCTGCGGGAAGGTGCCGTCCGGACGGCCGGCGCCGCTAGGCAGGTGACAGGCGCCGCAGATCTCGTAGGTGTCCTTGCCGCGCTTGACGTCGCCCTTCTTGGCCAGCGCTTCCTTCAACTCGCCTTCCATTTTCGCCCACTGGTAATCCTTCGACTCGATGCCAGCGGCCTTGGGCGCAGGCGGGGCGGCCATCACCAGTGCCGAGGCGAGGGCGAGCGATACTGCGATAACAACACGTTTCATCACGATCTCCGGTTGCGGAATATTAGTAATGCCTGAATTATCCGCGCCGGCACGCAGCGCACATTGACCTGAATCAACGGCTTGCAGTGCCGGCGCGGGGACCGCCGTTGAGCGATTATTTCAGCTTGGACAGATAGTCGGCCAGCGCCTTGATTTCCGCGTCTGAAACCAGGTGCATGACGCCCTTCATCGCGGCGCTGTTGCCGTTGGCGCGGGCGCCGCTCTTGATGTCCTTCATCTGCCTCTCGGCGTAGGCCGCGTTCTGGCCGGCAAGCTTGGGATACTCGGGCGTCAGCGGCTTCTTGGCATCCTTGCCGTGGCAGGCCACGCAGGTTTTCTCCATATACAACTTGGCGCCGTCAGCCGCGGCCGCGCCGCCAGCCATGAACATCGCGGCCAGCATGCCGCACAAAATAATCGAATGTTTCATTATTGACTCCTGAACTCGATTGAACAAAGGAAACGGGGAGCATGTTGCCATGCTCCCCGAATCGGGTCTAGGCGAAGATCGGGTGCTTACTTGATCTTCTTGGCGCCGGCCTGCTCGAGGTAGGTCTTGGCGCGCAGGCCGAGGTCGGCTGTCTTGACCTGGTACTGCCAGACCTGTTCGGCCCACAGGGTGGCGTTCTGCCAGTCACCCTTCTTCGCCGCTTCCTCGTGCTTGGCCTTGGCCGCCGGGATCTTGCCGAGCTGGTCGGTGGCGTCCTCGACCATCGCCACGACATCCGGGAAGTCCTTGTAGTTGACGCTGGTGATGTAGCCCACCACGGAGTCGATCACGGCCTGGGTGTCGGCGATCTTCTTCACCTGCTTGTCGTAGTCGGCCTTCGTGTAGATGGCCTTCTCCGCAGCGACCTTGGTCGGCTTCCAGCCCTTCGGCTTGACCAGGAGATAGCCCTGCATCTCGAGGTGCAGCGCCGAGCAGAACTCGGTGCAGTAGTAGGGATAGACGCCTTCCTTGTCGGCCTTGAACTTGACCGTGACCGTCTTGCCGGGCTCGACCGAGGCATGCGTGTTGAAGGTCGATACGGTGAAGCCGTGGGTCTCGTCCTGGGCGCGCTCGAGGTTGGTCAGGTGGATCGTGATCTCGTCGCCCACTTCCGCCTCGATGGTCTCGGGCGTGATGTGCGAGCGGATCAGGGTGCCATATACCGTGACCTTGTTGCCTTTCTTCTCGGTCCGCTCCTCGCCGGCCCTGACCGCGCCCGGATGCGGCTTGTCGGTGCGGGAATCGGTGCCGACCTTGTAGCGCACGCCCGGCTTCAGCTTGGTCGCGGCGATGGAGACGGCATAGTGCGGCTCGCCCAGCGGCAGCGGCATGTCGTAGAGGAGTTGCATCTTGTCGTTGCTGATGTCGATCAGCTGGTGGTTCTGCGGGTGCAGCGGCCCCACCGGCACGAAGCGGTCGATCGCCAGCTTGTTCAGCGCGACGAGATAGCGGCCGGCCGGCTTGGTCGAGTCGCCTTCCATGGTCATCAGGTGACCGATGTTGTAGTGCACGCTGATCTTGTCCAGCACCTTGCCTTCGCAGTAGTTCCACTTGGCGACCTGCGAGTCGACGTAGAGCGAGGTGTAGGCGACGCAGGGCTTGGAGTCGTACTGCGTATGCAGCGGGCCGAGGCCGAGCGGCACTTGCACATGGACGGCGTCCTTCAGGCCGATCACCGGGATGCCGTAGGGGTCCTTGCTCTCGAATTTCCCGGCCTTGATGGCGGCCTGGATCTTCTCGAAGCTGTAGACCGACACGTGGGTGTCGAGCTTGCCGGCGACGACCATGAACTTGCCGTCCGGCGTCACATCGACACCGTGCGGCGACTTCGGTTCGGGGACGAGGAAGAGGATGCCTTCCTTGATCGCCGTTTCCATCATGATCACGTTGTGGCCGTTGATCTTCTTCGCCTTGCCTTGCGCGACGAGTTCGGCAGCTTTCTTCCAGTTGATCACGTGCAGGTAGTCGGTGTCCTTCGCCGAGCAGCCGGCCTCATAAGGCGGACGGCCCTTCTCGATGCCCCCGACGTAGCGCTCGGAGCAGAACGAGTTGGTGAAGGACCAGCCGTCGGACGGGCCCTTGCCAAAGTCGGACAGATCCTGCGAATAGGGCGGCAGTTCGAGCGAGAAGGAATCCTTCGGCACGATGCGGCCTTCCTTGCGGTCGAACTTCCAGTAGGTCACGCCGCCGCGATACTTCTCGTTGAACTCCTCGAGCGGGTAGAATTTTTTGTTCTCCAGCGGCGCGGCGTACTGCGCGGCCTCGATCACGTAGTCGGTATTGGGGCTGACAAAAGCGCCGCCGTGCTCGGACTTGAAGATCGGGTTGACCACGATCTGCTTGGTCTCGAAGTCGCGCAGGTCGATTACCGCCAGGCGAGGGTTGGCCTTGTCGTTGATGAAGAGGAACTGGCCGTCGTATTCGCCGTTGGTCTCGGAGATCGCCGGATGGTGCGTGTCGCCCCAGGTGATCGACTTGCCGTCGATCTTGCCCTGGTCCAGCACGGCCTTCGAGTTCTCGTCGTAGCCGTAGCCCTGCCAGGGCTCGGGCGTGAACACGCCGATGTATTTCAGGATGCGCATCGACGGAATGCCGTAGACGATGACCTGCCCGCTCTGGCCGCCGGAACTGAACGTGACGAACTCGTCGCGTTTGCCGGTCGGCACGTAGGTCTTCGCCGCGGCCAGGAGGTCCTGCTGCGACAGGTTGCGACGCTTCAGCACGTCCTGCAGCGTCTCGGCCGGCCAGGCCGATGCCGCAGTCATGCCGATGCCGGCCGCAAGCAGCAGCGATGCCGCCTGCTTACTCATATTTTTCATAATGGTTCTCCCAAGAAGACAACAATGCAACAAACCCTGCCGATGCCACAAAGCCGTTCTGGCGGTGCCGCGCAGCCGGGAGCCGCGACAAATCGACACAGCGACACTTTGCCGCAGCACTTTATTCCATCCGCCTTGCAACTCCTTGACTAATGTCAAATTAATGGATCGCGCCAAGCAATAACAATGATCTCCGCCGAATTCGCCGGAAAATGAGGGTGGTATCAAGGGCGTTGTTCCATGAATCAGACGAACCTATGCTTTCCGCGCCTGCCAGGCCGCGTTCCACAGTGAAGGATTCCGCCAATCCCTGGGTCGTCGCCACGATCATTCTGGCCATGGCGCTGGTTGCTGTGCTCGGCTACCGGTCGCTGCCCAAGGCCGACGTGGCACTGCCGTTCGTGGAGAACTGCCGGCTGGATCGGCAGGCTTGCGCATCGGACCTGCCCGGGGGCGGACGGATCGGGATCGCCATCGAGCCGCAGCCGATTCCCGCGGCCCGGCCATTCAACCTGCGCATCGACCTGGCCGGCATCCGGCCGGACAGGGTGGAGGTGGATTTCACCGGCGCCGGGATGAACATGGGCGTCACCCGGCTGCGGCTGGAAGCGGCCGGCAACGGGCGCTATGCGGGTCAGGTCACGCTGCCTGTCTGCGTCACCGGCAGCATGGTGTGGCAGGCGACGGTGCGGCTTGGCCTGGGCCGAAAGGTGATTTCGATTCCGTTCCGTTTCGAGAGCCGTCACGGTTGAGGCGGTGTTTGATCGGCATCAATCCCCTTCGGGTTGCCATTGCGCAGAATTCGGGGCGCCGCGACAGCATGAGCTGTCGCGTGCCTTGCAACCGGACAGTCCGCCCCATGAAGCTTGTTCGCACCATCCGTCACAGCCTGCTCCTTGCGGCAGCCCTGGTCTTCCTGCCGGCGACGGCATCCGTCGCCGCGGATCCGGAAAAGGGCAAGGAGATCAACGGTGTCTGCGCCGCCTGCCATGGCGATTTCGGCCAGGGCGGGAAGCGTGGCGAGTATCCGCGCATCGCCGGCCAGCGGGCGGCATACCTGAAGGAACAACTCAAGTCGTTCCGGGCGCGCAAACGCATCAATATCCCGATGTATCCCTATACGCAAGAGCGCGAACTGCCAGACGAGGACATCGAGGACATCGCCGAATACCTCGCTTCGATTCAGCTGCCCACCAGGCCGCCGGTGTTCAAGGATACCGACGACGCGCTGGCCCGCCTGCTGGCCATGGAAAAGGTGATGATCGTGCCGCGCGCCGAAGGCGACATCGGCAATGGCCAGAAGATCTACCAGAAGGAATGCGCCGCCTGCCACGGCCGGGACGGACGCGGCCGGGGCAAGTTCCCCATGCTCATCGGGCAATACACCAACTACCTGAAGAAGCAGGCCGACAGCTACCTCAAGGGCGAACGGCCGCACGACGAGGAAGGCGCCACCGGCATCCTCAACGCGCTCAAGGAAAGGGACATCCAGGACATCCTGGCCTACCTGACGAGCATCCAGGACCCGGAGAAAGCCGAGCCGGTCAAGTGATCACGCCTGGGCGAGGCGGATGGCGCTGACCGGGCAGGGGGCGAAACACGCGCCGCAACCGGTACACTTCTCCGCTTCGATTTCCGGCTGCGCGGCCGCCATCACGGCCGGCCGAAAGCGGATCGCCTGAACCGGGCAGGCATCGCCGCAGGCGCGGCAGACGACGTTGTTCCTCGCGACACAACCATTGCCGATGTGCGCCTTGAGCTGCCAGGGTGCCTCGCCTTGCTTCTTTTGCAGCGCACGCGGCTGGCAGGCTTCCGCGCATTTGCCGCAGAACGTGCATTCGCCGCGGTCGAAATCCACCGTCGGCTGCCCGTTTCTGTCCACGACGAGGATGTGCTGCGGGCAGGCATTGACGCAATCGCAGCAGCGCGTGCAGGCGGCGGTGAAAGCCGTTTCCGCCAGCGCCCAGGGCGGGCGAATCACGGCTTTCTTTCCGGAGAAATCGCCGCGCAAAAACTGGCGGCGGCTGATGTCGGTCATCGTCCGATTGATGCTTGATGCGAAGAAAAGGGCAGGGCCCGCCCCCCGCCCTTTTCCCTGAGTAGTGCGTCT
>PNJM01000049.1 GCA_013821865.1 Rhodocyclaceae bacterium | reverse complement strand
CCGACACATGAGCACGAAAAAAGCCGTCAGCAAAGACAACCCGGCGGATGATCTCAATCTCGACCTCCTGCCCGGCCTGCTCGGTTATCAGGTGCGCCTGACCCAGCTCGCCGTGTTCGGCGATTTCGCCGCCGACCTCAAGGAATTCGACATCTCGCCCGGACGCTTCGGCGTGCTGGTGCTGATTTCCGCCAACCCCGGGCTGACCCAGAGCCGGCTGGCGGCGGCGACCCAGCTCGACCGTTCCACCATGGTGGCGGTGATCGATCAGCTGGAAGGGCGCGGCCTGGTCGAACGGCGCGCATCGCCCACAGACCGGCGCTCCAACGCGCTGGTGCTCACGGCCGCCGGCGAAAGCCTGCTCAAGCAGCTCAAGCGCCGCATCAAGTCGCACGAGGCGCGCATCGCCGCGGCGATGACGCCGCGCGAGGCCGAAACCTTCGTCGAACTGCTGACGCGCGTGCGCGAGCGGCTTCAGGGCGACGCCGGCGCACGCCGCACCAGCAGGAAGTAGCTCGCCAGCACGCCCCAGCCGCACAGCGCGATAGACAGCGTCATCGGCATGGCGGTGCCGTCATAGGCATGGCCGACGGCAATGCCGACGACCGCGGCAAATCCCATCTGCACAAAGCCCATCAGCGCGGACGCCGCGCCCGCCATCTTCGGATAAGGGGCCAGCGCCCCGCCGACGGCGTTGGGCATGACCAGGCCCGTCGCAACCATATACAGGAACATCGGCAGCAGGATGGCCCAGACACTGCGCAACTCGAGCGCGGCCAGCAGGGCCATCAAGGTGCCGGCGAAGGCGCCGAGCAGCGCGCCCATCAGCACCATGCGCCTCGCGCCCAGCCGCATCGTCATCTTGCCCGAAACCATCGTGCCCGTGATGTAGCCGGTGACGACGAAGCCGAAGCTCGCGCCATACCACTGCGGACTGAGGCCGTAGAGGTTGATGAGGACGAAGGACGAGCCCGAGATGAAGGAGAACAGCGCTCCATAGGCCGACGAGAAACACAGCAGGAATCCCAGATAGAGGCGCGAGGACAGCAGTTGGCCGAAGTTGCTCAGCAGACGTTGCGGTTGCGTCGCCGTGGGATCGCGGTGCGCGTTGCTCTCGCCCAGCATGATCGCCGTCGCCGCTACCTGCGCCACAGAGAAGACCGACAGCGCGGCGAAGTTGGCGCGCCAGCCGAACCAGACGGTCAGCCAGCCGCCCAGCAGCGGCCCGATCATCGGCGCGATGGCCATGGCGCCACTGATGTAGGCCAGCACCCGCGCCGCCTCCAGCGGCCCATACACATCGCGCACGATGGCCCGCCCCAGCACCGGCCCGGCGCAGGCGCCGATTGCCTGGAAGAAGCGGGCGGCGATCAGGGCATCGATGGTCGGCGCGAACATGCAGGCCACCGACGCCAGCAGATAAACGACCAGGCCGAACAGCAGCACCGGCCGCCGGCCGTAGCGGTCCGAGAGCGGCCCGTAGAAAAGCTGGGCCACGGCGAAACCGGCGAGAAAGACCGAGAGCGTGAGCTGGACGCGCGCCACGTCCGTGGCGAAATCCGATGCCAGCGTCGGCAGCGAGGGAAGATAGAGATCGGTGGATAGAGGTCCGAGCGCAACGAGCGTGGTGAGCAGCAGCGCGAGGCCGAAAGATGGTTTGAGCATCAAACCATTTTAACTCCAATCTTTGTCATACCGGATTGTCGATGTCGACAAAGCGGCACTCCAGCCCGAAGCGTTCCTCCAGATGCGCGCCCAGCGCTCGCACGCCGTAGCGCTCGGTGGCGTGGTGGCCGGCCGCGATATAGGGGACTCCGGATTCCCGCGCCAGATGCACGGTCTGTTCGGAAATTTCCCCGCTGACATAGGCGTCGGCGCCCGACGCGATCGCCTGCTCGAACCAGCCTTGCGCCCCGCCGCTGCACCAGGCGATGCGCCGGAGCCTGCGCGCCGCATCCCCCACCAGCATGGGGGCGCGGCCAAGCTTCGCCGCCAGCTGCTGCGCAAGCTCCCCCGCCGTCGCCGCCCCCGGTGCGCTGCCGAGGAAGCCGACATCCTGCTCGGCAAAACGCCCTTCGATGGTCCAGCCCATCCGCTTCGCAAGCTGCGCGTTGTTGCCCAGCTCCGCGTGCGCATCGAGTGGCAGGTGGTAGGCGAAGAGGCTGATGTCGTGCGCAAGCAACGCTTTCAGGCGCGACTTGCGGATGCCATTGACGCGGCCATCCTCGCCGCGCCAGAACCAGCCGTGATGCACCAGGATGGCGTCCGCCCCGGCCGCGATGGCGGCGCCGATCAGGTCCTGGCTGGCCGTCACGCCGCAGATAATACGGTTCACCTCGGCGCGTCCTTCCACTTGCAACCCGTTTGGGCAATAATCCCGGAAGCGCGCAGCTTCCAGGTGCTGGTCGAGATGGCGTTCCAGTTCCGCTCGCTGCATGGCGCTCCTTCACCGACAACAGAGGCATCAAAGAGGATTCAATTATGCACCGCTTGTGGCTGGTTTTCGCCCAGGCCGTCACCGTCAGTGTGGCCATTCTGTTCGTGGTACAGGCGCTGAAGCCGGAGTGGCTGGGCGGCAACGGCCCCGCCGTAGTCTCTCTGCAGGAGGCGAGCACACCGGCGGCAGCCGAACCGCGCAAGGTCGTCTCCTATTCCGACGCGGCGCGCAAGGCGGTTCCGTCGGTAGTGCACATCTACACCAGCAAGGAGGTAAAGGCGCCGCGCCATCCCTTCGCCGACGATCCGGTGTTCCGCTACTTCTTCGGCGACCGCTTCGGCGGTCCGCAGCGCCAATCCGGTCTCGGCTCGGGCGTGATCGTCAGCGCGGACGGCTACATTCTCACCAACAACCATGTCGTCGAGAGCATGGACGAAATCGAGGTGGCGACGAACGACGGCCGCCGCTTCCGCGCGCGCATCGCCGGCACCGACCCGGACACGGATATTGCCGTACTGCAGATCCGCGTCGACTCCAGGCTGCCGGCAATCACCTTTGCCCCGGCGGAATCGCTGCGCGTGGGCGACGTCGTGCTGGCCATCGGCAACCCTTTCGGCGTCGGACAAACGGTGACGCACGGCATCGTCAGCGCACTGGGGCGAACCCATCTCGGCATCAACACCTTCGAGAACTTCATCCAGACCGACGCCCCCATCAACCCCGGCAATTCAGGCGGCGCGCTGGTGGACAGCGGCGGCAACCTGGTCGGCATCAATACCGCGATCTTCTCGCGCAGCGGCGGCAACCAGGGCATCGGCTTCGCCATTCCCGTGTCGATCGGACGCAGTGTGATGGAACAGATCATCAAGTCCGGGGCCGTGACGCGCGGCTGGATCGGCGTCGAGGTGCAGGAAATTACGCCGGAACTGGCGGAATCGTTCAAGCTGCCGGCGACACAGGGTGCGCTCATCGCCGGCGTGATGCGCGGCAGCCCGGCCGACCGTGCCGGCATCCGGCCCGGCGACGTTTTGGTAGCGGTCGAGGGCAGGCAGGTCAAGGACCCGCAAGTCATGCTCGACCTGATCGCCGGACTGGCGCCGGGAACGGCGGCCAAGTTCAGAATCCGGCGCGAGGCGAAGGAATTCGATGTCGATGTCAATATCGGCAAGCGGCCGCCGATGCAGCGGGAACGGGAGTAGCGCGGCGGAGCCGCAGCGTCAGGAAACGAAAAAGCCTGCGACCAGCCCGATCTGCCCGGGCACGTTGAGCGCCGGCGCGTGGCCGACGCCGGGAATGGTCACTACGCGGCAGCGTGGCCCGCGCCGCGTCATCTCCTCGGCCGTTTCGGGCAACAGAAGATCCGACTCGGCGCCGCGCAGACAGAGCGTCTTGCATACCAGCGCGTCCCAGTGTTCCCACTGCAACAGCTCGTCTTCATGGTGGGTGAACATCATGACAATTTTCGGGTCGTAGTGCGGCGTCACGCGCCCGTCATCGGTACGGCGCACCGAAGTCTCGGCGAGGCGCCGCCACTGTTCGTCGCTGAGATGACCATACGGCTTGTAGATGGCACGGAAATAGGCCTCCAGTTCGGAGACCCGGTCGAAGCGGGACGGATTGCCGGCATAGGCCCTGATGCGCTCAAGCGCCGCATCGCCAATCTTCGGCCCCATGTCGTTCAGCACCAGGTGGCTGATCCGCCCCTTGAGCGGACCGGCCGCGGCCGCCGTGCCGATCATGGCGCCCATCGAGGTGCCCAGCCAGCGCATGGCGCCGATGCCCAGCGCGTCGACGAACGCCACCGCCAGGCGCGTGTAGAAGCCCACCGAGTACTCCTCTTCCGGCTGCGGGCTCCATTGAGAAAGTCCGCGGCCGATGGTGTCCGGGCACAGCACGCGGTAGCGGTCTGACAATGCCGCCGCGATGTCGTCGAAGTCGCGCCCGGTGCGCGCCAGGCCGTGCCACATGACAATCGTCTCGGCATTGCCCGCCCCCCATTCGGTGTAGTGCAGTTCGCGGTCGAGGACGGTCAGGTAGTTCGAGGTCATCATGATCTCGCCTCCGCCGGGCCGCCCCAAGGAGGCGAAAGCCAGCAACGTGGAAGCCGCGATAGCGGCTGAACTACCGTCACCCCTTTCCTCGGGAAGGGGGCTGGGGGGAAGGTGCTCATTTTCTGCTTCTCAATTTGCCGACGATGCCGGTCGGAAAGAAATAGACGGACAGCACGAACAAAACGCCGAGCCACAGCAGCCAGCGGTCGGGATGCAGCAGGTTGGCCAGCAGCGGCACGGCGGTCAGTCCGTCGCTCGCCTGCTTCATCAGCGCCTGCAGGTAGTTCTGCGCCAGGATGAACAGGGCCGAGCCGATCACCGCGCCGTAGAGCGTGCCCATGCCGCCGATGACGACGATGAGCAGGATGTCCATCATGATGGTGAAGGCCAGCGTCGTCTGCGGCCCGGCATAGCGCAGCCAGAGCGCCATCAGCGCGCCGGCCAGCGTTGCCACCACCGCGGAGAGGCAGTTGGCCAGGGTGCGATACACCACCGTGCGGTAACCGAGCGCCTCGGCGCGGAAATCGTTCTCGCGGATCGCCTGCAGCACGCGGCCGAAGGGCGAATTGACCACCCGCAGCAGGAGCAGGAACAGCGCCAGCGCCGAGCAGAACACCAGGTAGTAGGTCAGGAGCTTGCCGTTGATGGCCGTGCCGAAAACCTCCGCCTCGACCAGGCGGAAGCCGGGTCGCAGCAGCTCGGGCACGCTGAAGGTGCGGCCGTCCTCGCCGCCGGTGAAGTCCGACATCTGCGAGGCGAGAATGGCGAAGGCGGAGGCCACCGCCAGGGTGATCATGGCGTAGAAGATGGCCTTCACGCGCAGCGAGAAGAGGCCGATCACCAGCGCCAGCGCGAGCGACAGCATCAGGGCGATAGCCAGTCCCATGAACACGGCGCCCCAGGTCGGCCCGACGCTGTGGAGCGAGAGGCCGACGCCGTAGGCGCCGATGCCGTAGAACATGGTGTGGGCAAAGGAGACGATGCCGGTGTAGCCGAGCAGCAGGTCGTAGGAAGCCACCAGGACGACGAAGATGCAGATGGTGGCGGCGACGTTCATCGCCCGCGCGCCGGGAAACAGGAAGGGCGCCAGCGCCAGGGCGGCCACGATCGCGAGCAGGGCCAGCGCGAGGAAGCGGCTGCGCGGGAAATCGCCCGAGAGCAGTCGGTGGAGCATCATCGCTTGGCCACCGGATAGAGCCCCTGCGGCCGCCACAGCAGGATGGCCACCATGAGCAGGATGTTGGAGGCCAGGGCGATCTTCGGCGCCAGGAAGCCGGTGTAGTTGGCAACCAGCGCCACCAGCAGCGCGCCGATGAAGCAGCCGCCGACCGAGCCGAGCCCGCCGATGATGATGACGATGAATACCAGCACCATGATGTCGGAACCCATGGCGGCGGTGAGCATCTCCTTGTACAGGCCCCACAGCACGCCGCCGAGGCCGGCCAGCGCCGAGCCGGCGACGAAGACGCCGACGAAGAGCCGGCGGATGCGGTAGCCCAGCGCCTCGACCATCTCGCCGTTCTCGACGCCGGCGCGGATCAACAGGCCGACCTTGGTGCGATTGAGCACGAGGAACATCGCCGCGAAGACGACCAGCCCGACGGCGACGGCGATCAGCCGGTACTTCTCGATGGCGGCGTCGCCGACCAGGATGACGCCGCGGAAGGAGGTCGGCAGCGGCAGCGGGATCTGGTCCGGCCCCCAGACGACGTGGATCATCTGCTCGGCGACGATCATGCCGCCCATGGTGATGAGGATCTGCTTGAGGTGCTGGCCGTACACCGGCATGACGATGACGCGCTCGAAGGCCCAGCCGAGCGCACCGGTAACGAGCATGGCGAGCGCGATAGCCAGCCCCAGCGCCGACAGGTTCATCAGCACCGAGTCGGCCTGCATCCAGCCCTGCATCGGCAGCAGCACCAGCGTGGCGGTGAAGGCGCCGACCGAGACGAAGGCGCCATGGCCGAAATTGAGCACGTCCATCAGGCCGAACACCAGCGTGAGCCCGCTCGCCATGATGAAGATCATCATGCCCATGGCCAGCCCGGCGACGGTCAGCGTCACCCAGGTGGGAAAGCTGCCGACCAGCGGCAGGGCCAGCAGGGCGAGGATCGGCAGCACCAGCAGCGGCGGCGTGTCCAGCCGCAGCCGGGGCAGTTCGGCATCCGCCGTGGCGGCAGGAGTGGTCGTCGTCATTGGTGCGTGTCCAGTGAGAGGCCGAGCAGTTTCTGCTGCAAGTCGCGGTCTTCCGCCAACTCGTTCATGCCGCCGCTGTGCACGATGCGGCCGTCGTCCATCACCGCCACCGTGTCGCCGAGAGACTTGACGAAGCTGAAGTTCTGCTCGACCAGGAGAATCGTCGTCTCCATCGCCTTCAGTTCGCGGAAGGCGGTGATCAGGCTCTGGATGATGGCCGGCGCCAAGCCCTTGGTCGGCTCGTCGACCAGCAGGAGCTTCCTCGGTTCGACGATGGCGCGGGCGATGGCGAGCATCTGTTTCTGGCCGCCCGAAAGCGTGCCGGCCGCCTGGTTCCAGAATTTCTTCAGCGCCGGGAAGAAGCCGAAGATCCACTCCAGCCGCGTCGTGTCCGGCGAGCCTTCGCGCGCCGCGAGCAGGAGGTTCTCGCGCACCGTCAGATCCGAGAAGATGCCCATGTTCTCGGGCACGTAGGCGATGCCGGCGCAGGAAATGTCCGGCGTGGCCGCCTGGGTGATGTCGCGCCCGTCGAACAGCAGGGCGCCGCGCGAGGCGTGCCAGAGGCCCATGATGGTGCGCAGGGTGGTGGTCTTGCCGGCGCCGTTGCGTCCCAGCAGCACGGTCAGCTCGCCGCGCGGCACCGTCATGTCCACGCCCTGCAGGATGTGGTACTGGCCGATGTGCGTATGGACGCCGGTCAGGGAGAGCATCGGCTCAGACATGCTCCGCCACTCCCATGCCGAGATAGGCTTCCTGCACGATGGGCGAATTCATGACCTCGGCCGGATCGCCGTCCGCGACGAGATAGCCGTTGTGCAGCACGATGATGCGGTCGGCCAGCGAGCGCACCACGTCCATCTTGTGCTCGACCAGCAGGATGGTCTTGTCGCCCTGTTCCTTCATCTGCTGGATCAGTTCCAGCACCACCGGCACCTCGTCCACGCTCATGCCGGCGGTCGGCTCGTCGAACATGAAGATGTCCGGCTCCAGCGCCAGCAGGATGGCCACTTCGAGCTTGCGCTTGTCGCCGTGGGAGAGCGCGGAGGCGGGTTCGTTGCGCCGGTCGGCGAGCGCGACCCGATGCAGGAAGTGCTCGGCCTTCTCGATCGCCTCGACGTGGTCCGACCACAGCGACAGCAGGTTGAGACCCAGTCCGGCGCGGTTCTGCACCGCCAGGCGGACGTTCTCCAGCACCGTCAGGTTGGGGAACAGGTTGGTCAGCTGGAAGGCGCGACCGATGCCGCGGCGCGTGCGCTGCGCCGCGCCGAGGCGGGTTACGTCCTCGCCATACAGCCTGACCGATCCCGCACTGGCCGGCAGCTGGCCGGAAATCAGGTTGAAGTAGGTGGTCTTGCCGGCGCCGTTCGGACCGACGATAGCGGTCAGCGTGCCGGGCCGGAACTCGGCCGTGACGTTGTTCACCGCCACGTGGCCGCCGAAGCGGATGGTGAGGCCGTGGGTGGAGAGCACCGCGGACCCGGAGACCGCGGCGGCACCGTTCTGCATCGTGTTCATGGTCGCAGTCCGGGGGCGGGCTGCCCGCCCGCCCCGTCCGGGATCAGCGCTTGTTGCGCACCGGCACCGGCAGCTCGCTGGCGGGTATCTCGCGCACCAGTTCGAGCAGGTCCCACTCGCCGGCCTGGTTCTTCTTGATGCGGAAGTGGTACATCGACTGCATCGCCTGGTGATCCTCCTTGCGGAAGGTCATCTTGCCCTTGGGCGTGTCGAAATCCATGCCTTCCATGGCGGCGATGAGTTTCTCGGTGTCGCTGGAGCCGGCCTTGGTCAGCGCCGTCAGCGCCGCGCTGGCGGCGGCGAAGCCGCCCGCGGTGAAGAAGTCCGGCGGCGAATTGAAGCGCTTCTGGTGCTCGGCGACCAGCCAGTCGTTCATCTTGTTCTTCGGGAAGGCGTAGTAATAGTAGATCGCGCCCTCGGTGCCGGCATAGTTCCGCCATCCTTTCATCACCGGCAGGATGTTGCCGCCGGGCGCCAGCATGATGCCGAAGCGCTCCGGCTTGAGGTCGGCGATCTTGGTCATGGGATGCGCGCCGGCCCAGATGATGCCGAGCACGCGCGGCTCGGGCCTGTCCTTCAGCGCGTCGAACACGCGCTGCGCCGGCGCGGTGAAGTCGGTGGTGGTCTGCGGCGCATATTCCTCATGCACCACCTTGGCCTTGCTGCCCACCGCGGCCAGGGCTTCCTTGCCGGCCTTGACGCCGTCGCGGCCGAAGGCGTAGTCCTGCGCCAGGTAGGCTACGCTGCCGCCGCCCTTCAGGGTGGCCGCGCTGGCCAGGCCGTCCTGCGCCGAATTGCGGCCGGTGCGGAAGATGTAGCGGTTCCATTTGTCGCCGGTAATGGCGTCGGCCACGGCCGGCTCGACGATCAGCACCTTCTTGTACTCCTCGGCCACCGGCAGCATGGCCAGGGCCACGCCGGAACTGGTGGTGCCGACGGCGATGTCGACCTTGTCGTCGCCGTAGGCCTCGGCCAGCATCGCCTTGCCGAGGTCGGGCTTCAGCTGGTCGTCCTTGACGATGACCCGGATCTTGCGGCCGTTCAGCGTCATGGTGCCGTTGGTCAGGTATTCCAGCCCGAGCATGAAGCCTTTTTCCGTGTCCTTGGCATAGGCTTCGAGAGGCCCGGTCTTGCCGGCGATCAAGGCGATCTTGAGTTCCTGGGCTGTTGCCGATCCGGCCAGGATCAGCGCGCCCGCCGCCATGGCAGCGCATAGGATGCGTTTGAGCATGGTGCATTTCCTCCTTATTGGTCGGGTCGCGAAACAGCTCGCAGCCTCGATGGAAAAATACTTGCATGACGCGTGCCATGCTATCTAACTATTTGTTTTATAATAAATTTTTATGAGAGAAACCGGCATCGAATTATATCTAAGGGAAAATGACTGTCCGACCAGCCTGACAGCAACGCTTTGAAAATGTGTCAAGGCAATGATTCAAATGAATTTTCTGTGATGTCCGGAAAATCAGACAGCTTCTTTTTTGTCTGCCGATTCGGACAGCAGACCATAGGCCGTAAGTTTCTCGTAAAGCTGCGCACGGCTTATGCTTAGCAGTTTTGCGGCATTCAGCTTGACACCTTTGGCGATGGCAAGGGCCTTGAGTATTTCAGCTTTTTCTGCGGCAGCGACGGCGTTGCGCAGGGTGCGCACTTCCCCGTCAGGCGCCGCAGGAACGGCTTCGACCGGTGCGGTAACTGGCAGGTCGGCGAAATGCCCGGGACCGAGCAGGCGTGTGTCGTACCTCGCGGCAGCGAACTGCAGGATGTTCCCCAGTTCGCGTACATTGCCCGGCCAGTGGTAGGCGGCAAGCCGGGCCAGTCCTGCCTCGGCCACCGACTTCACCGGCTCACCGGCATTTTCCGCGATCTGTTCGAGCAGTGCTTCGCACAGCACCGGCAGATCCTCCAGCCGCTCGCGCAGGGGCGGAAGACGGAGCGGCAGGACATTGAGCCGGTAGTAGAGGTCGGCGCGGAAGCTGCCGGCGTCCACCATGGCCTTGAGGTCGCGGCTGGTAGCCGCTATCACCCGCACGTCAATAGTGCGCAGCCGGTTCGATCCGAGCGGCTCGATTTCACCCTCCTGCAACACGCGCAGCAGCTTTGCCTGGAGCATGAGCGGCATGTCGCCCACTTCGTCGAGGAACAGCGTGCCGCCATCGGCGAGCTGGAATTTGCCCGGTCGCGGCTTCGAACCGGCTCCCGTGTAGGCCCCCGGCTCCACACCGAACAACTCCGCCTCGAGCAGCGTCTCGGGGATGGCGGCGGCATTCAAACCCACCAGCGGCTTGTCGGCGCGCCGGCTGGCGCCGTGGATGGCGTGGGCCAACAGCTCCTTGCCGGTCCCCGTCTCTCCCAGCAGCAGCACAGTGGCGCTGCACTCGGCGGCTCGGCGCGCCTGCTCCTTGACGTCGCGCAGACTGCCCGAGAGGCCGACCATCTGGCTGAAGCGATACTTGGCCTGGCGCGACCCGGCCAGTTCCCGGCGCACGCTGGCGAGATCGGCCTGCATCTGCTGGAACTTGGAAACGATCGGCTTGAGAGCCTGCACCCGGTCGTAGAGGATTACGCCCAGTCCGCCGATCACGGCACCGGACTCGTCCTGCAATGGAATGCGGGAGACCACGACCTGGCGGGAGCCAATGGCGAAGACATCGAGCAGTTCGGCACGCCCGCTTTCCATGACCTGCCGCAAGCGGCTGTTCGGAATGACCTCCTCGATCGCGCGGCCCTCGACGGGATCGGCGCCGTTCCAGCCGAGGAGCGCCTTGTACTTGTCGTTGATCCAGGTGATGCGGCCGGCACGATCCACCACCACGGCGCCTTCATAGAGGCTGTCGAAGAGGCGCAGCAACGCACTCGACGCCAGGCTGCGGACATCGGCGTCGTTGGTAAGTCTCGATCGGGTGGGCTTGGCCATGCGCCGCTCCGGACAGGCGGATGAAAAACGGGGGCATGCCCCCGAACTCGTTCCATCTTAACGGCCCGGGCGGGAATCGCCAAGGCGCCTGCCGGCTCAGGCGTCTTTCCCAGAGTCGGCTTCCGCCTTGTCCAGTTCGCGCTCCATCTCGGCATCGCCGGGCGGAATGTAGTCGGACTGCGGGGCCGGCTTCTCGACGAAGCGCGCCAGGACTATGCCCAGTTCATAGAGCAGCCAGAGCGGCACGGCAAGCATGACTTGCGAGAGCACATCAGGCGGGGTGAAGATGGCGCCGATGACGAAGGCGCCGACGATGACATAGGGCCGCGCCTCCTTCAGCTTGGCGATGCTCACGACGCCGATCCTGACCAGCACGATCACCACCACCGGCACCTCGAAGGTCACGCCGAAGGCTACAAAAGTGCTGAGTACGAAGGACAGGTACTTGTCGATGTCGGTCATCCAGGCCACCCCCTCGGGCGCCACCGCCGACATGAACTTGAACACCGTCGGAAAAACGAGGAAATAGGCGAAGGCCATGCCACAGAAGAACAGCGCCACGCTGGCAAAGATCAGCGGCAGCACCAGCTTTTTCTCGTGGGCATAAAGTCCCGGCGCGACAAAGGCCCAGACCTGATAGAGCACATAGGGCAGCGTGACGAGGAAAGCCGCCAGCAGCGTCACTTTCATCGGCACGATGAAGACGCCGACCACATCCGTGGCGATCATCTGTCCGCCCTTGGGCAGGGAAGCCAGCAGCGGTTGCGCCATCAGGGCATAGAGTTCCTTGGCCCAGGGGAAGAGGCAGACGAACACGATCAGGATCGCGGCGAAGGCCCGGATCAGCCGGGTGCGCAGCTCGATCAGATGCGTGATGAAGGTTTCCTGCTGCTCGGTCATGGAGTGCCGGTCAGGCGGTCTTCTTCGACGCCGCCTGCTGCGAATCGAAGCCCAGATCCATCTGCGGCGTGCCGGCTGCTTCCGGCACGACAGCCGTCGCGGGTTGCGGTTCGGCCGGCTGCGTTGCGTCAGCGGGTGTTTCGGACGACTGTGCAGCGGTCTGCCCGGACGGCGGCAGGATGGATTGGTTCAGTTCGCTCTCGACGCTGCTCAACTCCTGCGTCACGGATGATTCCATCGACCGCACCGACTGTTCCATCTCCCGCTGCGCCTTCTTGATCTCGTCGAGCTGGATTTCCCGGTTGATGTCGGACTTGACGTCGCTCACGTAGCGTTGCAGGCGGCCGAGCAAATGGCCGGCGGTGCGCGCCACGCGCGGCAGGCGCTCAGGGCCGATGACGACCAGTGCCACCAGGGCGATGACGATCAACTCGGAGAACCCGATGTCGAACATGGATGGTGAGGGGGAGGAGTCAGGAAGGAGGGGGGGTTCCGAGACCGCTTTTATCTCCTCATGTCACCCTTCACTCCTTGCTAAGATTTGGTCTTCTCTTTGACTTCGCCTTCGATCGTCTGGCCCGTCACCTGCGGCGGCGGGGCCTCGGCAGGCTTGTCGGCCGTGCCTTCCTTCATGCCGTCCTTGAAGCCCTTGACGGCGCCACCAAGGTCGCTGCCGATGTTGCGCAGCTTCTTGGTGCCAAAAATCAGCATGACGATCACCAGGACAATCAGCC
>PNJM01000048.1 GCA_013821865.1 Rhodocyclaceae bacterium | reverse complement strand
ACGGCGTGAACGACAAGACCTACGCCGGCCAGGCCATCATCTCCAACGCCTCGTGCACCACCAACTGCCTCGCTCCCGTCGCCAAGGTGCTGAACGACACCTTCGGCATCAAGCGCGGCCTGATGACGACCGTGCATGCCGCCACCGCCACGCAGAAGACCGTCGATGGCCCCTCCAACAAGGACTGGCGCGGCGGCCGCGGCATCCTGGAGAACATCATCCCGTCCTCTACCGGCGCCGCCAAGGCCGTCGGCGTGGTTATCCCCGAACTGAACAAGAAGCTCACCGGCATGGCCTTCCGCGTGCCCACCTCCGACGTCTCCGTGGTCGATCTGACCGTCGAGCTGAACAAGGAAGCCAGCTACGCCGACATCTGCGCCGCCATGAAGGCCGCCTCCCAGGGCGCCATGAAGGGCGTGCTCGGCTACACCGAGGACAAGGTTGTCGCCACCGACTTCCGCGGCGAGAGTTGCACTTCGGTGTTCGATGCCGAGGCTGGCATCGCCCTCGACAAGACCTTCGTCAAGGTCGTCTCCTGGTACGACAACGAGTGGGGCTACTCCAACAAGGTGCTGGAGATGGTCCGCGTCATCGCCAAATAAAGCGTGAGGGGTGAGGAGCAACCCCTTACTCCCCACCCCTTGCTCCCCGCCCCTCACTCCTCACCGCTCGCCATGAAATTCAAGAAACTCACCGATTTCGACCTCGCCGGCAAGCGCGTCTTCATCCGCGCCGACCTCAACGTGCCGGTCAAGGACGGCAAGGTCACCTCCGACGCCCGCATCACGGCTTCCATGCCGACCATCGAGCACTGCCTGAAGGCGGGGGCGAAAGTGATGGTGACTTCCCACCTCGGCCGCCCCGAGGAAGGCGTATTCACCGAGGAAAACTCGCTCAAACCGGTTGCCGACACGATGGCCGCCAAACTCGGCAAGCCGGTGCGCCTGGTGCGCGACTGGGCCGCCGGCGGCTTCGAGGTCGCCGCCGGCGAAGTGGTGCTGCTGGAGAACTGCCGCTTCAACAAGGGCGAGAAGAAGAACGTCGAGGAGACGGCCAGGAAGTACGCCGCGCTTTGCGATCTTTTCGTCATGGATGCCTTCGGCACCGCGCACCGTGCCGAAGCCTCCACCTACGGCGTCGCGCAGTTCGCCCCGGCGGCATGCGCCGGCCTTCTGGTCGCCGAGGAACTCGAAGCCCTGACGAAGGCGCTGGCCACGCCGGCACGGCCGATGGTGGCCATCGTCGGCGGCTCCAAGGTGTCGACCAAGCTGACCGTGCTCGAATCCCTCTCCGAGAAGGTCGATCAACTCGTGGTCGGCGGCGGCATCGCCAACACCTTCCTCAAGGCCACCGGCAAGAATGTCGGCAAATCGCTGTGCGAGGATGACCTGGTGCCGACCGCCAGGGCCCTGATGGAAAAGATGGGCAAGCGCGGCGCCAGCATCCCGATCGCCGTCGACGTGGTGGTCGGCAAGAAATTCGATGCCGCCGAACCTGCCGTGCGGAAGGACGCCGGCGCCGTGGCGGAAGACGACATGATCTTCGACATCGGCCCGAAGAGCACCCAGGAACTGGTGGACATCATCATGAAGGCGGGCACCGTGGTGTGGAACGGCCCGGTCGGCGTGTTCGAGTTCGACCAGTTCGGCGAGGGCACCAGGAAGATCGCCATGGCCATCGCGGCCACCAGGGCCTTTACCCTGGCCGGCGGCGGCGACACCATCGCCGCGATCCAGAAATACGGCATCTACGACAAGGTGTCCTACATCTCCACGGCCGGCGGCGCCTTCCTCGAATTTCTCGAGGGCAAGAAGCTGCCCGCCGTGGATATTCTCGAACAGCGGGCAAAGGGTTAAGCGTTTCGAGTTCCGGGCTGCGGGTTTCAAGTTGAAAACCCCGGCGCGTCACCCACACATTCGAAACCCGCAACCCGGAACTCGAAACCCGAAACTGACGCCATGCAACGCTCGACCAAAATCGTCGCCACCCTCGGTCCGTCCTCTTCCGAAGCGGACGTGCTGACCCGCATGATCAGTGCGGGCGTGGATGTCGTCCGCCTCAACTTCTCGCACGGCACGCACGACGACCACCGCAGGCGGGTCGACCTCGTGCGCGACTGCGTGCGCAGGGTCGGACGCACCGTCGGCGTCATGGTCGACCTGCAGGGGCCGAAGATCCGCGTTGGCAAATTCGCCGAGGGGAGGATCGAGCTGCGGAACGGCGCAGCCTTCATCCTCGACGCGGCCTGCAAGCTGGGCGACGCCACGCGCGTCGGCCTCGACTACCCCGAGCTGGTGGACGACGTCGAGCCGGGCGCCGTGCTGCTGCTCGACGACGGCCGGCTCGTGCTCGATGTGGAGGCCATCCGCGGCCGCGAAATCCACTGCCGCGTGCGCGTCGGCGGCACCCTCTCCAACAACAAGGGCATCAACCGCCAGGGCGGCGGCCTCTCCGCCCCGGCCCTGACGGCCAAGGACATGGAGGACATCAAGCTGGCGGCGGAATTCAATGCCGACTATGTCGCCGTGTCCTTTCCCAAATCGGGCGCCGACATCCGCCAGGCGCGCGAACTGCTGCTGGCCGCCGGATCGGACGCGCTGATCATTGCAAAAATCGAGCGCACCGAGGCCATCGCCGCGCTGGAGGAAATCCTTGACGCCGCCGACGCCATCATGGTGGCGCGCGGCGATCTGGCCGTCGAGGTGGGGGATGCCACCGTGCCGGCGCTGCAGAAGCGCATGATCCGCATGGCGCGCGAACACAACAAGGTCGCCATTACCGCCACGCAGATGATGGAATCGATGATCTCCAGCCCGGTGCCGACCCGCGCCGAGGTTTCCGACGTCGCCAACGCGGTGCTCGACGGCACGGACGCCGTCATGCTCTCGGCGGAAACGGCGGCCGGCAAGTATCCGGTGGAAACCATCGAGGCCATGGCCCGCATCTGCGTCGAGGCCGAGAAGTCCGAGGAGATCACCCTCGACCGGCACTTCCTCGACCGGGTGTTCCAGCGCATCGACCAGTCGATCGCCATGGCCGCCCTGTTCACCGCCTATCACCTCAAGGTGAAGGCCATCGCCGCGCTCACCCAGTCCGGCTCGACCGCGCTGTGGATGTCGCGCATCAACTGCGGCGTGCCGATCTATGCCCTGACGCCGGAAATCCGCAGCCGCTACCGCATGAGCCTCTACCGGGACGTCTTTCCCCTGCTCATGCGCTACGTCGGCCACGACCGCGAGGACGCCCTGCGCGAGGCGGAGGAGGAACTCATCCGCTCCGGTGCCGTGCAGCCGGGCGACACCATCGTGCTCACCATCGGCGAGCCGATCGGCACCCCGGGCGGCACCAACACCATGAAGATCGTCCGCGTCGGCGAAACCACCTATTCGGCCGGCCGCAGCAGCCTTTAGGGTGTATTCACAATGATTTCGAACCCCCTTCAAGGAGACCACCATGCCACTCGTATCGATGCGCCAATTGCTGGACCACGCGGCGGAAAACGGCTACGGCCTGCCCGCCTTCAACGTCAACAACCTGGAACAGGTGCGCGCCATCATGGAGGCCGCCGACGAGACCAACAGCCCGGTCATCATGCAAGGCTCGGCCGGCGCCCGCAAATACGCCGGCGAGGCCTTCCTGCGCCACCTGATCGAGGCCGCCATCGAGGCCTATCCGCACATCCCGGTGGTAATGCACCAGGACCACGGCGCCAGCCCGGCGGTGTGCGTGGCGGCGATCCGCTCCGGCTTCTCCAGCGTCATGATGGACGGCTCGCTGATGGATGACGCCAAGACGCCCTCCTCCTACGAATACAACGTCGAGGTGTCGCGCCGCGTCGTCGATATCGCCCACTCGATCGGCGTCACCGTGGAAGCCGAGCTCGGCGTACTCGGTTCGCTCGAAACCATGCAGGGCGACAAGGAGGACGGCCACGGCGCCGAGGGCAAGATGACCCGCGAGCAACTGCTCACCGATCCCAACCAGGCCGCCGACTTCGTGCAGAAGACCCAGTGCGACGCACTGGCCATCGCCATCGGCACCTCGCACGGCGCCTACAAGTTCACGCGCAAGCCGACCGGCGACATCCTCGCCATCGACCGCATCAAGGAAATCCACGCCCGCATCCCCAACACCCACCTGGTGATGCACGGCTCCTCCAGCGTGCCGCAGGAGTGGCTGGAGATCATCCGCCAGTACGGCGGCCAGATGAAGGAAACCTACGGCGTGCCGGTCGAGGAGATCGTCACCGGCATCAAGCACGGCGTGCGCAAGATCAACATCGACACCGACATCCGCCTCGCCATGACCGGCGCCATGCGCCGCCACATGGCGGAGAAGCCCGCGGAATTCGACCCGCGCAAGTTCCTCGCCGATGCGCAGAAGGCCGCCAAGGAAATCTGCAAGGCGCGCTACGAAGCCTTCGGCTGCGCCGGCCATGCCGCCAAGATCAAGCCGGTTTCCCTGGAGAAAATGGCCGAGCGCTACAGGAAGGGCGAATTGAACCAAATCGTCAAATAAACCCCGCTTCGAGTTTCGGGTTGGCGGGACTGGCGCCCCGCCTTTCAACTCGAAACCCGCAACCGCAAACTCGAAACTCGAAAAAATGGACATCCGCTCGCACACCTTCGACCGCATCCGCAAGTTCTTCAGCGGCGGCCTCGACATCGTCGAATTCGCCGGCCTGCTGGTGATCGCCTTCGCCACCACGGTGGCCGGCTACCAGGAGGTCGCGTCCATGGTGGCGGCAGGCAGGGTCACCCTGGCCGACCTGCTGCTGATGTTCCTCTACCTCGAGGTGCTGGCGATGATCGGCCAGTATTTCAGGTCGGGGCACGTCCCCGTGCGCTATCCGCTCTACATCGCCATGGTGGCGCTGGCGCGCTACCTGATCCTGGACATCAAGGAACTCACCGAGCTGCGCGTGGTGGCGACGGCGGGCGCGATCCTGCTGCTTACGCTCGCCGTGCTTGCCATCCGCTACGGACACGTCAAATTCCCTTACCGCGAGGACGAGAACGAAAAACGCGCCAAGCCCTACGTGCGGGAATAGCCATGCTCGAAGCCCTGATCTTCGACGTCGACGGCACGCTGGCCGACACCGAGCGCGACGGCCACCGTCCCGCCTTCAATGCCGCTTTCCGCGAGGCCGGCCTCGACTGGGAATGGGACGAGGCGCGCTACGGCGAACTGCTCGCCGTCACCGGCGGCAAGGAGCGCATCGCCCATTTCGTCCGCTGCCACCGGCCGGAGTTTGCCCGCCGGCCGGATTTCACCGAGCGCGTCGCCGAACTGCACAAGGCCAAGACGCGTCATTACACGGCACTCGCCGCCTCCGGCGCCATCCCGCTGCGGCCCGGCGCGGCGCGCCTGCTCCAGGACGCCCGGGCTGCCGGCCTGCGCCTGGCCATCGCCACCACCACCACGCCGGAAAACGTCATCGCCCTGCTCGAACCGGCCCTCGGCCCGGGGGCGATGTCCTGGTTCGAGGTGGTCGGCGCCGGCGACGTGGTGCCGGCGAAGAAGCCGGCGCCGGACATCTATCTCTGGGTGCTGGAGCGGCTTGGATTGGCCGCATCGGCCTGTCTGGCTTTTGAGGACTCGGAAAACGGCCTGCGCGCCGCCCTCGGCGCCGGCCTCGCCACCGTCGTCACACCCTGCGACTACACGCGGGAGCAGAATTTTGACAGAGCCCTGGCCGTAATCCCGAGCCTTGAGCCGGCTGGCATTCCCACACTCAGGCTGTGGCTGTCCGGCGCGCCGGCCCAAGTATAATTGCGGCTTTTAATTACGGCCGCTTCGCTTAACCTGCTTGCGCAGGTTGGCCTTCACTGAAACTTCGTTTTCCGCTACCGGACCGCCCATGAGCCAGACCGTTTACGAAACCCGCATCGCCAGCCTGCCCCTCCTCGCCCGCGGCAAGGTGCGCGACATCTATGCCGTGGGCGACCGGCAGATGCTGATCGTCACGACCGACCGCCTGTCCGCTTTCGACGTCATCCTGCCCGATCCGATCCCGGACAAGGGCCGCGTGCTGACGGCCGTCTCCAGCTTCTGGTTCGAGCGGCTGGCCCACATCGTCCCCAACCACCTGACCGGCATCGATCCCGAGTCCGTGGTGAAAGGCGAGGACGAGCGCACCCAGGTGCGCGGCCGCTCGGTGGTGGTGAAGCGCCTGAAGCCCCTGCCGATCGAGGCCGTCGTGCGCGGCTATATCATCGGCAGCGGCTGGAAGGACTACCAGAAGACCGGGACCGTCTGCGGCATCGCCCTGCCTCCCGGCCTGAAACTCGCGCAGCGCCTGCCGCAGCCCTTGTTCACCCCGTCGACGAAGGCCGAGATGGGCGCGCACGACGAGAACATCGACTTCGCCGCGGTGGAAAAAGCGATCGGCGCACCGCTCGCCGCGCAAGTGCGCGACGTCACGCTGCGTTTCTACGGCGAGGCTTCCGCCTATGCCCTGACGCGCGGCATCATCATTGCCGACACCAAATTCGAATTCGGCCTCGACGCCGCGGGCAAGCTGCACCTCATCGACGAGGCGCTGACCCCCGACTCCTCGCGCTTCTGGCCGGCCGACCAGTACCGGGAAGGCATCAGTCCGCCCAGCTTCGACAAGCAGATCGTGCGCGATTATCTGGAAACCCTGGACTGGAACAAGCAGACGCCGGGGCCCAGGCTGCCGGCCGAGATCATCGCCAAAACCACGGCCAAGTATCGCGAAGCCTACGAGCGCCTGGCCGGCCGTGCCCTGGACTGAAAGCATCGACCGGCGGCGCGGTGAAACTCCTGCCGCGCCGGGGCGTCCAATGAACAGGACCGTCCCGAGAAAGGAGTAGCGTATGGACAGCCCGTTCTCTCACTTTTCCCGGCATTTCGATTTTCCTGAAATTGCGCATGTGCCGGCGCTGAAGGCCTTCGAGTGGGTCGGCCGCGGCTGGCAGGATCTGCGGCAAAGCCCGATGGCGAGTCTGGGGCATGGCTTTGTGGTCACCATGCTGATGGTGTTCGCCACCGAGCTTGCCTACGGCCGGCCTTTCCTGTTTACTGCGATGGCCTCCGGCTTCCTGCTGCTGGGGCCGCTTTTCGCCCTCTGCTTCTATGAAATCAGCCGCGCCCATGAGGCCGGCGAGGCCACCGGCTTCGGTGCGGCTTTCTATGCCTGGCGCCGCAACACCCGATCGGTGGCGCTATTCGGCCTGATCCTGGCAATCATCGTGATTGCCTGGGAGCGCGTTTCGGCCATTCTGTTCGCGCTGCTCTACGGCGGCGGCATGCCGGCCATGGAAACCTTCATGGAAGACGTGTTCCTTTCCGGCCGCTATCCGATGCTGGTTGCCGCCTTCCTGCTGGTCGGCGCAGTGTTCGCGCTGTTCGTGTTCTGCATCGCCGTGGTGTCGCTGCCGATGATGATGCACTGCGGCACCGACGTGGCCACGGCCATGGCCACCAGCGTCCGGGCGGTCGCCGCCAATCCGTTCGCCACCCTGCTGTGGGCGATCGCGATCGTCGTACTGACGGCGTTCGGCTTCGCCACCTCGCTGTTCGGCATGGTGCTGGTGATGCCGGTTCTCGGCCACGCCAGTTGGCACGCCTACCGCGACATGGTGCGCTGACGCCCCAGGCCTACCGTCGAGGCGGCGGCTTTCCGCCGCCTCGTTTTTTTGTGCAGAATGCCTGTTTTTCCATGGGCCACCCGATATGAATCCACTGCTAGATTTTTCCGGCCTGCCCCGCTTCGATGCGATCCGGCCCGAACACGTCACGCCGGCCGTCACCGAACTGCTGGCGGAAAACCGGACGCTGATCGAGCGCCTCGCCGCCGACGCACCCGCCACCTGGGACGACTTCGCCGCGCCGTTCTTCGACGGCACGGAGCGCTTCTCGCGCGCCTGGGGCATCGTCAGCCACCTGCACTCGGTGATGGACGTGCCGGCCTGGCGCGAAGCCTACAACGCCAATCTGCCCGAGGTGACGCGCTTCTTCGCCGAGCTGGGGCAGAACCTGGCGCTGTTCCGGAAGTTCAAGGCGATCAAGGAGAGCCCCGCCCGGGATGGACTGGGCATGGCCCGGCGCAAGATCCTCGACAACGAGATCCGCGACTTCCGCCTCTCCGGCGCCGAACTGGCGGAAGACCGGAAACCGCGCTTCCAGGAAATCCAGGAGGAAATGGCGGCGCTCGCGGCGAAGTTTTCCGAGAACCTGCTCGATGCCACCAACGCCTTCGGGGAATTCATGGAGGACGAGCGGCTGCTCTCCGGCATCCCGAACGACGCCATGCAGGCCGCGCGCGCGGCGGCAGAGAAGGATGGCAAGCCGGGATGGAAGTTCACTCTGCACGCGCCCTCCTACATCCCGGTCATGCAGTATGCGGACAACCGCGCCCTGCGCGAGCGCATGTACCGCGCCTACTCGACCCGCGCCGCCGAGTTCGGCAAGCCCGAGTGGGACAATTCCACGCTGATCGACAGGATACTCAAGCTGCGCGAGGAGGAGGCGCACCTGCTCGGCTACGCCAATTACGCCGAGGTGTCCCTGGTGCCGAAGATGGCCGAATCGGCCGGGCAGGTGGCGAGCTTTCTGCGCGAACTGGCCGGCAAGGCGCGGCCTTTCGCCGAACGCGACCTGGCCGAGCTGCGCGCCTTCGCCGCCTCCGAACTGAATCTGCCGGACCTGCAGGCCTGGGACGCCGCCTACGCCTCCGAGAAGCTGCGCATCCGGCGCTATGCCTTCTCGGAGCAGGAAGTGAAGCAGTACCTGCCCGAGCCGAAGGTGCTGGAGGGACTGTTCAGCGTCGTGGAAAAGCTGTTCGGCGTCAGGATCGGGCCGGACAGCGCGCCGGCCTGGCATCCCGACGTGCGCTTCTTCAGCATCACGGACGCCCAGGGGGATCTTGTCGGCCGCTTCTACCTCGACCTCTACGCCCGCGACACCAAGCGCGGCGGCGCCTGGATGGACGACGCCATCACGCGGCGGCGCACGCCCTCCGGCATCCAGGCGCCGGTGGCCTATCTCAACTGCAATTTCTCGGCCCCGGTTGGCAACAAGCCCGCCGTGTTCACCCACGACGAGGTCATCACCCTTTTCCACGAATTCGGCCACGGCCTGCACCACATGCTGTCGCGGGTCGACGAACTGGCCGTCTCCGGCATCCATGGCGTGGAATGGGACGCCGTCGAACTGCCGAGCCAGTTCATGGAGAATTTCTGCTGGGAGTGGAGCGTCCTCGGCGACATGACCGGCCACGTCGACACGGGCGCTCCGCTGCCGCGCGCACTGTTCGACAAGATGCTGGCGGCGAAGAACTTCCAGAGCGGCATGCAGATGCTGCGCCAGATCGAGTTCTCGCTGTTCGACCTGCGCCTGCACCACGACTTCGACCCGAACGGCGGCAAGTCCGTGCTCGGCCTGCTCGACGAAGTGCGCGACGAGGTGGCGGTCATGAAGCCGCCGGCCTGGAACCGTTTCCCGCACAGCTTCTCGCACATCTTCGCCGGCGGCTACGGCGCGGGCTATTACAGCTACAAGTGGGCCGAGGTGCTCTCCGCCGATGCCTACGACCTGTTCGAGCAGAACGGCGTGCTCGATGCGGCAACGGGCGCCCGCTTCCGGCGCGAGGTGCTGGCCGTCGGCGGCAGCCGGCCGGCGCTGGAATCCTTCAAGGCCTTCCGCGGCCGCGAACCGCGGGTGGAGGCCCTGCTGCGCCACAATGGTATGATTGCCGCGTAACTCTTCCCGCAGAGGCACGCCATGAAGCCACTGTTCATCCCACGGGGATTTCCGGCGGTCGTCTGCCTGATCGCGAGCCTCGCCTTCCCCCCGGCGGCAGGGGCGCAAACCACCTATCGCTGGGTGGACAAGGACGGCAAGGTGTTCTACTCCGACCAGCCGCCGCCCAAGGAAATCAAGAAGGCCGAGCAGCGCCGGCTCGGCATCAGCAGCATCGATACCAGCGGCATGCCCTATGAAGCCCGGAAGGCGGCGCAGGATCACCCCGTCACCCTGTACACATCGACCGATTGCAAGGCGGAATGCCAGGGAGCGCGCGAATTCCTGGCCAGGCGCGGCATTCCTTTCCGCGAGGCCTCCGTCTCCGGCCCCGACGAAGCTGCCGCATTCCGCAAGGCGTTCGGCACGGACAAGCTGGCGGTGCCCTCCGTCACCATCGGCGGCCAGAAGCAGCAGGGTTTCGAGGAAGGCGCGTGGGGCGGCATGCTGAACAACGCCGGCTATCCGAACAGCGCGTCCAACGGTGCGTCGGCGCCCGCTCCCGCCGCGAAATGAAGCTCGCCACCTGCGAGTTCAATCCACATCCAACGACGTTTCAATACATCCCACGAGCAACACACAATCAACTAATAAACAGCTACATACATCCTTAGACGTCGCATTTTGTCTCATGACGCCGCGTTAAAACCGGGTAGCTAAGTGGGTAGCTAGATGGGTAGCTCGCTGCTAGAATCACTCGCAGCTACCCACTTCGCACAATGCATCAGCCGACCACGTCGAGATCAGCCAAGCCAGCAACGGCGCGGCGAACGTGGGACAACGGTTATCGATGCGAGGGAAAAGTCGCCACAACAACAGACCCTGGTGACCGGGAGCCGGCAAGAAGGACTCGATTGATCCTGACCGGGAGTCGGACATCATGGGAACCCAGATCAACGTACTCGACGACATCCAGATAAAGCACTGGGTCAACAAAGGCGCACCAATTGCCCGTTCCGATGGGGGTGGCCTGACATTCACCCTGTCCGAGGCGGGACCGTCAGCCTGCGCTCAGTTCTTCGCCGTTTCCCCCAACTTGGTGCGGACCCCTTCGAAACCGGCGCGGTAGATGCCGACGAAGATCTCTTTGGCCTTGGCGTCATCGATGTTGCCGGTGCGGTTGAACTCGCACTTCCAGACGCCATCGACGACCGGCTGCTGTCAGATCAACTCGTCGATCAGATCGAACACGACGCGATGCCATGGCCCCCAAGCGCGCTCCTTCAACGCGGCGGCGATCCTGAAGCGTGCATCGACGCCCGTATCCCCGGCCAAGGGATTGCCTTGCCCGGATGCGAAAAAACCGTCGAGTTCGACGCATTGGTAACACACGCCAGTCTTGGCCAGCAGAGCACAGGTCGCGCCGTAGCGGTCAGCCATATGGCGTCTCGCCTCCTGAAGCCAGTTCTTGGCCTGGGCCGGGGTGGCATCGAGCAAGTCCGCGGTTTCTTCAACGGTGAAGCCGTGAACCTCCTTCAGCAACAGGGCCGCCGCTTTGCGTTCGGGAAGATTGCGCAGCGTGCATGCCAGGCAGGCGACCAGATGCTCGCGCGCAATCGCCTTGGTCTCGGGCGTTCCGACCATGGCGATCGATTGTTCGACCACCGCCGCATCGGCTTCGGCGGCTTCACGCAGGTCGAGCAACATGGTTTCCCGCCAGGTCGAATGCCGGCGCAACTCGTCGAAGGCCAGGTTTGTGGCGACCTTGAATACCCAGGCGCGAATGCCTTCGGTCGACTCGGGAAGGCGGTCGGATGCCTCCAGGCAACGCAAGAACGCGGTCTGGACCAAGTCCTCGGCCACCTGGGGACGCACGACCAGCCGGCAAAGATAAGAGGACAACTCCTTCCGGACGCCATCGAGTTGCCCGGCCAGATCGCTTTTCATCCGTTTTGTCGTCCTCAAACGTATTGGTAAGTAGAGACAGGATTTTCGGGACAAAGGTCTTGCATGGCAATCAAGAAGACATACGCAGGCCGCGACGCGGTCGCTATTGCAGCAACCGGGGTCGAGGTTGACGCTTCCATCATCGATGCTGCGGCCGCCGGGCGTCCGCGGCCGAGCGGTCCGCAGAGCGGGTTTCCCTCACGCCATGCGCCCCATTGACCTGCTCGAGGAGGTGATCGAGGCGCATGGCGGCCGCCGCCGCTGGCAGTCGGTAGACATCATCGAGGCTTCGTTTTCCGCGGGCGGGCTGGCATTGGCATCGCGCTTCCGGCCACAGGCATTGCGCAGTCTCAGGGTTTCCCTGAAACCCCACGCTCGGCGCTTGGTGCTCCAGGGATACGGCCGCCCGGACTGGTGCGGCGTGTGGACGCCGACGCGTGTTCAGATCGTGGATGAGAACGACTCGGTGGTGTCGGAGCGGCACGACCCGCGACCTTGCTTCTCCCGCCTCGGCAAACAATTTCGATGGGACCGACTGGACCTCTTGTACTTCACCGGATATGCGCTCTGGAACTACCTCTGCTTCCCCTTCATCCTGGAAGCCCCGGGGGTCTCGATCGTCGAGTCGACAGAAGCCGGGGGGGCGACATCGCGCCGGCTGATTGCCAGTTTCGACGAATGCGTGCCGACGCATTCGAGGTTTCAGACCTTTCATATCGATGAATCGGGGCTTCTCGGTCGGCACGATTACACGGCCGTTGTGATCGGCCGCTGGGCGACCGCAGCGAACTACTGCCTTGCATCCGAACAGGTTGAGGGATTGCGGTTCTATACGCGACGGCGCGTCTATCCACGCATCGGAGCGCGCCTGGTGCTGCCCTTCCCGACCCTTGTCTGGATTGAGATCGACGACATTCACTTGATTTCGGTTGAAGGCGACTGCCCTCGATCATGAGAAGTCCGTCAGGAGGAAAAGTGATGACCAGAGCAACTGCTTGGCGTGCCGTGATCGGCGGTTGGATTGGCGGGTTTGTCGGGAACGCGCTCCTCGGCGCGGTGTTCTCGACCCCTTGGGTCAAGCGCGTCCTCTATGACCCGAGCCTGCAAAGCGAAGTGTTCATATCGCTCACTCCCCAGCGCGACATCGCCGTCTCGGTGATCGGC
>PNJM01000047.1 GCA_013821865.1 Rhodocyclaceae bacterium | reverse complement strand
TTCGACTTCATCAAGCAGTCCTACCTCATCACCGCGCGCCACGTGCATGACGTCGTAACGAATGTCGAAGGACTGCCTGTCGAAACGGAGAAGAAGGTGAACTTCTTCACCCGCCAGTACATCGACGCGCTCTCGCCCTCCAACTTCGCGCTGACCAACCCGGAGGTCTTCCGCGAAACGGTGAAGAGCCACGGCCAGAACCTGCTCAAGGGCTTCAACAACCTGCTGCGCGACCTCGAAGAGGGCGACGGCCAATTGCGCGTCAAGATGACCGACCCGACCGCCTTCGAGCTGGGCCGCAACGTCGCGGTGACGCCGGGCAAGGTGGTGTTCCAGAACGAGCTGATCCAGCTGCTGCAATTCAACCCGACGACGAAGGAACAGTACCGCCGGCCGCTGCTGATCATGCCGCCGTGGATCAACAAGTACTACATCCTCGACCTGCGCCAGAGCAACTCCTTCATCAAGTGGGCCACCGACCAGGGCCACACCGTCTTCGTCATCTCGTGGGTAAACCCGGACCAGCGCCTGGCCGAGAAAGGCTTCGAGGACTACATCAGCGAAGGCTCGCTGGCGGCGCTCGACGCCGTGTGCAAGCAGACCGGCGAGAACGAGGTGAACCTCATCGGCTACTGCCTCGGCGGCACCCTGCTCGGCTCGACGCTGGGCTACAACGCCGTGAAGAAGGACAGGCGCATCGCCTCGGCGACCTTCTTCGTCGCCCTGCTCGATTTCTCCATCCCCGGCGAGCTGGGCGTCTTCATCGACGAGCAGCAGGTCGCCAGCCTGGAGAAGAAGATGCAGGAGCGCGGCTACCTCGAAGGCTCGGAGATGGCCACCACCTTCAACATGCTGCGCTCGAACGACCTGATCTGGTCCTTCGTGGTGAACAACTACCTGATGGGCAAGGAGCCCTTCCCCTTCGACCTGCTCTACTGGAACTCCGACTCGACGCGCATGCCGTACAAGATGCACAGCTTCTATCTGCGCAACATGTACATGAAGAACCTGCTCAAGGAGCCGGGCGGCATCGAACTCGCCGGCGTGCCCATCGACATCTCTAAGGTCAAGACGCCCTGCTACTTCATCTCCACCATCGAGGACCACATCGCGCCGTGGAAGAGCACCTACCTCGGCGCCACGCGCCTGGGCGGCCCGGTGCGCTTCGTGCTCGGCGGCTCCGGCCACATCGCCGGCATCGTCAATCCGCCGGCCGCCAACAAGTACCACTTCTGGACCAACGAGGCCAAGACCCTGCCGGCCACGCCGGACGAGTGGTTCGAAGGCGCAACGCAGCACCCCGGCTCGTGGTGGGCCGACTGGCAGAAATGGATCGGCAGGCTAAACGGCGACGACAAGGTGCCGGCGCGCGACCCGGCCAAGGGCAAGCTGAAGCCGGTCGAGGATGCGCCGGGGTCCTTCGTCAAGTTCCGGCTGGATTTGCAAAAGAAACAATAACGGGCGCAAGCCCCGGACCTTCTCCCGCCCGCGGGAGAAGGTCACTTCAAGACTGCTGAGCCCAGAGATGCGCCGCAATCAGGGCGCGCCAGGGTGAAAAATCCGCGAGCCGTCCAGCCAGACGCCGCGCCGTCATGTCTCGCTTTCCCGCCGCAGCAATTCCGCCTTGCGCTCGACGCCCCACCGATAGCCGGACAGATCGCCATCGCTGCGCACGACGCGATGGCAGGGGATCGCCACCGCCACCGGGTTGCTGGCGCAGGCGCGCGCCACCGCGCGAGGGGACTTGGGCTGGCCGATGCGCCGGGCGATTTCGGCATAGCTGGCGGTCTGCCCGGCGGGAATCTCCCGCAGTGCGCGCCAGACGCGGCGCTGGAAGACCGTCCCCCGCACATCCAGCGGCAGATCCAGTGCGCCGCGCGGCTGGTCGAGGTAGCCGAGCACGCGGGCGATCCAGCCCTTGAATTCCGCGTCGGCGGGCTCGAACCGCGCCTTGGGAAAGCGCTCGCGCAGGCGGTCGACCAGCGCCGGCGCCGACTCGCCGAACTCGATGGCGCAAACACCCTTGCGCGTGGCGGCGACGATGACCAGCCCGAGCGCACAAGGCTCGATAGCGTAGCGGATGTGCTCGCCCGCGGCGCCCTTGAGATAGGCGCCGGGCGACATGCCGAGCATCGCGCCCGCCCCCTCGTAAAAGTTTCCCGCGGAATTGAACCCCGCTGCGTAGATCGCATCCGTCACCGAGGGCGCGGACTGCAGCGATGCCGCCACCCGCCTGGCCCGTACGGACTTGTAGAAATCCTTCGGCGTGAGGCCGGTGACGTCCTTGAAGATGCGGTGGAAATGGTGCCGACTCAGGCCCGCCTGCCGCGCCAGCGCTTCGAGCGAGAGGGCCGAGGCGCTCTGCTCGATCGCCTGGCAGGCCTGGATCACCAGCGCCTTGCGTCTTTGTTCCTGCGACAACGCATCCGGCCTGCAGCGCATGCAGGCGCGATAGCCCGCCGCTGCCGCCAGATCGGCCGTGTCGAAGAATTCCACGTTCTCGCGCTTCGCGGTTCTCGATGGGCACGCAGGCCGGCAGTAAACGCCCGTCGTCCTAACCGCGTACACAAACTGCCCGTCGGCCCGCTTGTCGCGGCGGACCACCGCTTCCCAGCGCTGCTCGGGCAGGCTTGGCGCATCCATCGGGGGCTCCTGCGTCGCGCGGGCGGACATTTCGGCATTCATGGGGCTGCTCCGGCTCGTCTCGTGAGGCCCTAGTATTTCCCTCGCCGCCCCGGCCTGCAATCCGGATGTTGCTTTCAAATTATAAAACCGGCGGGGGTGCTAGCATTCGGCTTCCCATGCAAATCGAACACATCCGCCAGCGTCTGCGCGATCACGGCGCCAAACCCTGCCACGAGGCGCTGGTGCTGCGCAACTGGACGCAGGCATTGCCGCCCGACAGCGGCAGAAGCCGGCCGGAGGATTTTCTTCCCCTGGAAGTCCGCAACGCGCTGCCCGCCCTCGCGGCGGAATGGAATGCGCTCGCGCGCCTGCGTTCCGAACACGTCGGCGAGGACGGTTCCGCGCGCCTGCTGGTCGAACTGGCCGACGGCCAGACGGTGGAGAGCGTGCTGCTGCCGAAGGACGGCCTGTGCGTGTCGACCCAGGTCGGCTGCGCGGTGGGCTGCGTCTTCTGCATGACGGGCCGCGACGGCCTGCAGCGCCAGCTCGGCAGCGCGGAGATCGTCGCGCAGGTGGTGCTCGCCCGCACCCGTCGAGCCGTCAGAAAGGTCGTCTTCATGGGCATGGGCGAGCCGGCCCACAACATGGACAACGTGCTCGAGGCGATCGAACTGCTCGGCACGGCGGGCGCGATCGGGCACAAGAATCTGGTCTTCTCCACCGTCGGCGACCGGCGCGTGGTCGAGCGGCTGCCGCAAGGCAGCGTGAAGCCGGCGCTGGCGCTCTCCCTGCATTCGACGCGCGCCGAGCTCCGCGCGAAGCTTCTGCCGCGCGCGCCGCGCATCGATCCGGCCGAACTCGTCGAACTCTGCGACCGTTACTCGCGCGCCACGGGCTATCCGATCCAGTACCAGTGGACCCTGCTCGAGGGCGTCAACGACAGCGACGAGGAACTGGACGGCATCGTCAGGCTCCTCGCCGGGAAATACGCGGTGATGAACCTGATCCCCTACAACACCGTCACGGGTCTCGGCTTCAGGCGCCCATCCTGGGAGCGCGCGGCGGCGATGTCGCTCGCGCTATGCAAGCGCGGCATCCTCACCAAGCTGCGCCAGTCGGCCGGGCAGGACATCGACGGCGGCTGCGGCCAGTTGCGCGCGCGCACGACCGCGCCGGGGTCGCAGGCCGCGATTCCAGCAAGCAATTAGCGCAACGCTTATGCGTGCATGCGCGCTTCGCGCCGGCGGCAGGGACTCATCACTCAGGGGCGCGTCGATAGCCGGGCATGGCGAACCTCGCCGGGCAATCCGGTCAGTGCCTGCGCCGCGGGGTGACGACAGGCACGCGGCTCTCGATGTGGCGGAAGCAAATGCGCCCCTTGCTCAGATCGTAGGGGGAGATTTCCAGGGAAACCTTGTCGCCGGCAATGATGCGAATATGGTGCTTGCGCATCTTGCCGGCCGTATACGCCACGAGATTGTGGCCGTTGTCGAGCGTGACGCGAAAACGGGAGTCGGGCAGCACTTCCATCACCACGCCATTCATTTCGATGAGTTCTTCCTTGGCCATGGCCGCGTCTCCAGGAGAAAGTCGGAATAAAAAGCCCGGCAGATGCCGGGCAGAGCTGGCGGCATGGCGGATGCGCCATGCCGCTTTGACCGCTTGCTCAATCAGCCGCGCGAATGTTCGACGCCTGCTGACCTTTGGGGCCGGTGGTGATGTCGAAATTGACCCGCTGGCCTTCCTTCAGGGTCTTGAAGCCCTGTCCCTGAATCGCGGAGAAATGGGCGAACAAGTCCTCGCCGCCTGCTTCGGGCGAGATAAAGCCAAAGCCCTTCGAATCGTTAAACCACTTCACAGTACCTGTTGTCATGACTTGATATCCTTAATAAACCAAAAAAAGGGGGGGTTGCCCCGGGGAGGGCGAAGGTCAAGACGGCAGGGTGGTGAAGGGAGAAATACCGCAGGACTGCGGGTACTGAACCGGACAACAACAGCGCAACTTGAAGATCGCTGGCACACACTATGCGCCGTATCGTGCGCAATAGCAAACGAAATCTCAATGCCGGACTACCAAACTGTATACTGGATCTCCGCATCCTCGTGCTCGTGAAGGTTTATAGGCGTGGCCGGACCAGATAGATTTCCACCCAATGCCTATGGTCATCGTTTTAACGACCTTTCGGAGCGCGAAAACCAGCTATTCCCGTTTCTCACGACTACGACTCCACCACATCCTGTTGCACCGGCGCGGCGCGGGCCGCCAGCACCTTGTCGACGCGCTTCCTGTCCATGTCCATCACCTCGAAGCGCCAGCCGTTCCACTCGAAATGGTCGGTCACGGCCGGGATGCGGCCGAGCGTGTGCATGACGAAGCCGCCCAGCGTGTTGAAGTCCTCCTCGCCCGGCAGATCGTCCTGGATCTCCAGCACCGACTTGAAGCGCTCGACCGGCACGCTGCCGTCCATCAGCCACGAGCCGTCCTCCCGCGCCACCACGTCCTGCTCCTCGGCGACATCGGAGGACGGCAGATCGCCGACGATCGAGGTCAGCACGTCTGTCAAAGTCACCAGTCCCTGCAACTCGCCGTATTCGTCCACGATCAGGGCGCATTGCGCACGCGCCTTGCGGAAGTTTTCCAGCAGACGCGTGGTAGTCACGCCTTCCGGCACGTAAAGCGGCGGGCGCAGATGCGCCTCGACATTCAGCGTGTCGCCGGCCAGCGCGGCCTTGAGCAGATCGGAGGTGCGCAGCAGGCCGACGATGTGCTCCAGCCCGTCGCGGCAGACGATGATGCGCGTGTAGGGGCATTCGGCGATGCGGCGCCGGACTTCGTCTTCCGGCTCGGCCAGATCGATCAGGTAGATGTCCTTGCGGTGCGTCATGATCGCCCCGATGCGCTGCTCGTCGAGGCGCAGCACATTGGAGACGATGGCCTGCTCGCTTTCATGGAACACGCCGGCCTCGGCGCCCTGCTCCATCAGCACGTTGATTTCCTCGTCGGTCACCGGCGGCTCCTCCTTGCGCCGGGCGCCGCTCAGGCGCAGCAGCAGGCTGGAAGAGGAGGACAGCAGCCACACCAGGGGCCGCGCCGTCCGCGCAAGCCAGATCATCGGCCGGGCGATCAGCGATGCGATGCCCTCCGGCGCCAGCAGCGCCAAACGCTTCGGCACGAGTTCACCGATCACGACGGAAAAATAGGTCAGGCCCACCACCACCACCGTCAGCGCGATCCCCTTGGCGTAGGGCGCGAGCAGCGGGACTTCGCCCAGCCGGGCGGCCAGCGGATCGGCCAGCACGGTCTCGCCGATGGCGCCGCTCAGGATGCCCACCGAGGTGATGCCGACCTGGATGGCGGAGAGAAAGTTGGAAGGTTCGCTGTGCAGCAACAGCGCGGATTGCGCGCCGGGGCTGCCGTCATCGGACAGGCGCTGCAGCCGCGCCTTGCGGGAGGAGACCACGGCCATTTCCGACATGGCGAAAAAGCCGTTAAGCAGGATGAGAAACAGAAGCAACGCTATGTCCATTGCGCAGCCGCCCATTGCCGATAGGCATGCGGCCCGGGGGTTGATGTGCGTGCGATTTTAACATCGCGCCCCGCCTACCCCGCCGCCGACGCATAGGACTCGCGCTGCGCCACCGGCACCAGGCTCATCCGCACGTGGTCGGCCACGTACACCGAATCCGGCGGCGCGAAGCATGCTTCGCGAAACTCCGCCTTCGCCCCGCTTGCGGAAGAGGGGCGTGTCTCTCAGCGGGCTTGCCGCAGTTGGGCCATGTAGCGCAGCCCGGCGGCGGCTCGGCTGCCGTACCACGAGACCATTTCGCCGTCGATGAGTTGGGCGGGCTCGCCGAAGCGAGCTTCGGCTTCGGCGAGGTACTTTTCAGTGAAGTGGTAGGGTTCGGTGGAGAGCAGCACGCGGTCGAGTAAAGTCAGCCCCGGTGATACGGCGTCGACTTCGGGATAGCGCGCGTCGCTTTCCTCCGGCAGCGTATCCCATCCTGCTGCAGCAAGCATGGCGGAGATGTAGGTGTCGCGCGCGACGGTCATCCACGGGTCTTTCCAGATGAGGTAGAGCACGCGCTGGCGCGGGAGGTGTTGCGTTGCCCGGCGCAATTCGTCGCGCGCGGCGCGGTAATCCTCGGCCAGCGTCTGCGCTTCGGCCTCGCGGCGGAAAATGCCGCCGAAGAGGCGGAACAGATCGAGGTTGTCCTCCGGCACGAGCGGATGGGTGACGATGACGTGCGGCACGAAGCGCGCGAGTTCGTCGACCTGCTCGCGCCGGTTCTCGTCGATATTCACGACAAGGTGCGTCGGCGCGGCCGCGCGCACCTTGTCGATATCGACGTCCTTGGTGCCGCCCATCTTGGGGATGCGCTTGACGACCTCGCGCGGGTGAATGCAGAAGCCGGTGCGGCCGACGAGATGCTCCGCCAAGCCGAGATCGCACAGCAGTTCGGTGAGGCTGGGCACCAGGCTGACGATGCGCGGCGTGCCCGCGAATGGGGCATGCTCCCGGTCGGCGGCGTCCATCAAACGCATGATGCCCTTTCCCCGACCTCCTCCCGTCCCGCCGGCGCTTCCTTCGGTCGCGCACGGGAGAGGATGTCAGTCGCGTTGCTCGTTTCCATTTCAGTAATCTGTTATCGTTTTTCCATCCACAGTCGGCTCGCGACCCATGAAGATTGCGGTTCTCTCGGACATCCACGGCAATCTGGAAGCCTTGCGGGCCTGCCTGGCCCATGCCGAACGCGAGGGCGCCGGCATGCATGCGTTCCTCGGCGACCTGGTGGGCTACGGCGCCGATCCGGTCGCCTGCCTCGGCCTGCTGGCGGATTATGCCGGCAAAGGCGCGCTGCTGGTCAGGGGCAACCACGACGAAGCCGCGCTCGGCGGGCTGGCCGAGAGCATGAACTTCGTCGCCCGCGAAGCCGCCTACTGGACGCGCGCGCAGCTCGGCGCGGCGGAGCGCGAGTTTCTGTCCTCGCTGCCGCTGATTGTCCGCCGCGGCGATCTGCTCTTCGTCCATGCCAGCGCCGACGTGCCGCAGGCATGGACCTACATCGCCAGCGCGCGGCAGGCGGAGCGCAGCATGGGGGTGACCGACGCATCGGTGACTTTCGCCGGCCACATCCACCACCAGGCCCTGTTTTTTTCCGCCGGCGGCCGCGTTCGCGCGTTTCAGCCGGTGCCGGGCGTGCCGATCCCGCTGGCCGGCCGCCGGCGCTGGCTGGCGATTGCCGGTTCGGTCGGCCAGCCGCGCGACGGCAACAATGCGGCAGCCTATGCGCTGTTCGATGAGGAGGAACGCATGCTGACGTTTTTCCGCGTGCCCTACGACCACATGACGGCGGCGCGCAAGATCATCGAGGCCGGCCTGCCCGAGCGGCTGGCGCGGCGATTGCAAAGAGGGGAATGAATGGAGAGCGCCGAGCATCTCAAGCCGGGCACGGAGGTCTCCGGCTACCGCGTGCAGGAGAAGCTGCACGAGGGCGGCATGGCCGTGCTCTACCGCGTCGCGCCGCCGGCCGGGACGGAACCCTGCCTGCTGAAGATCCCGAAGCTGGAGTTCGGCAACCACCCGGTCTGCTATGCCGGCTTCGAGGTCGAGCAGATGATTCTCGGGCGGATCGCCGGGCCTCACGTGCCGCGGCTCTTCGCCAAGGGCGAGGGGGATTTCGGCCCGTACCTGGTCATCGAGCACATTGCCGGCACGTCGCTCGCCGAATACGCCCGCCGTGCGCCGCTGCCGGCGGAGGAAGTCGCCCGCCTCGGCGCGGCGCTGGCCTCGGCGGTTCATGATCTGCATCGCCAGGAAGTGGTGCACCACGACCTCAAGCCGTCGCATGTGATCCTGCGGAAAGACGGCCAGGCGGCGCTCATCGATTTCGGGCTGGCCTTTCACGGCCACCTGCCCGATCTCGTCGAAGCGGAATCGGAGTCAAACCCAAACTCGCCGCTGGGCACGCCCGCCTACATCTCGCCCGAGCAGATTGCCGGCGTGCGCGGCGACCCGCGCAGCGACGTGTTCGCGCTCGGGGCGATCCTCTACCTGCTGGCGACGGGCCGGCTGCCCTTCGGCGAACCGACGAGCGTGGCCGGCCTGCGCCGGCGCCTCTACTTCGACCCGGTGCCGCCGCGCCGCATCCGCCACGGCCTGCCGGAGTGGCTGCAGGAAATCATCCTGCACTGCCTCGAAGTGCATGCGGAGGCCCGCTACGCCACGGCGGCGCAGGTGGCGCACGATCTGGCGCACCCCGGCCAGGTCGCGCTGACGGAGCGTGGCCGGCGCCGGCGCCGGCCGGGCCCGATGGCGGCCGCAAAACGCTGGCTGGCGGCGCTGACCGCGCCGCCGCACGCGCGCAAGCCGCCGACGGTGCACCTCGCGCGGGCGCCGCATGTCCTTGTCGCCGTGGATACCGGCTGCAACAGCGAGGCCCTGTTCCAGGCTCTGCGCGACGCGGTGCGACGGATCATCGCCGGCGAGCTGCACTGGCGCGTGAGCTGCGTCAGCGTGCTGGAGCCGTCGCTGCTGACCGAGCAGGAAGAGGGCGCCGAGATCATGCGCTCGCTGCACATGCAGCGGCTGGTGGAACTGCACCACTGGGCCCAGCCCCTCGGCCTGCCGCAAGAGCGCCTGCGCTTTCACGTGCTCGAAGGCAGCGATGCGGCGGCCCGGCTGATCGAATACGCCCGCGCCAGCCATGCCGATCACATCATCATGGGTGCGCGCGGCAGTTCAGGCCTGCGGCGATTTCTCGGCAGCATATCTTCCCGCGTAGTGGCCGAGGCGCCCTGCACGGTGACGGTCGTGCGCGCCACGCAGGCGCAGGACTCGGACACGACCGCCAATTGATCCATCAATCAAAAACTTTGATTGACGCTTGATCAACCCGCGGTTACATAATGCTTGGCGCCGAACGACAATAAAACTTAACTTGGCGGCGTTCCCGGATGCTTTCGCTTTGCCGCGGCCCCGCCGCGGGTGCAGATACCATGACAATGGAGGAGAACTATGCGCACCATCAAGCAGGCACTCACCACCCTCGTCAGCGCCGGATTTCTGGTTGCCACCGGCGGCGCCCTCGCCCAGGAAACACCCACCACGGCACCCGCCGGCGTGAAAATCGTCGAGGCCAAGGAGGTCGTCGAACTGCAGAAGCAAGGCGCCGTCCTGGTCGATACCCGCAAGGCCAGCGAGTATTCCGACGCCACCATCAAGGGTGCGATCTCCGTGCCCTACGATCCGGAAAAAAGCGCCAAGGATGCGAACTTCGATCCCGCCCAGGACAAGTTCGACCTCGCCAGGCTCGCCGACAAGAACGCCAGCATCGTCGCGTTCTGCAATTCCGGCACCTGCTGGAAATCCTACAAGGCGGCGGTGGTGCTGGCGAAGAACGGCTACAAGAACGTCTACTGGTACCGCAACGGTTTCCCGGACTGGAAGGCGCGCAAGCTGCCGACGGAATAAGCGCTGAAGGATTGGCGTCCCACGCAGAGCCGGCTCCAGCCGGCCGGTAAGGCTTGCGGCGGGATGGGATCTGCCGCATGCCTGCGGCACCACATAACAACAGGAGGAGGGTAGCGATGATCTATACCAAGAAGTCGCCCGCGCTGCTGATTATTGGCGTGCTCATGCTCGCCTGGGGCTGGCTCAACGCCAGCGGCAGCGTCGACGGCATGCAGAGCTGGCTGCAGAAAAGCGCCTACTCAGACCACCTCAAGGTCAAGGAAAAGTTCGACGCCGAGCTGCGCGTGGCCACGGAAATGGCGGCCGCCGAAAACAAGCCGGCGCCGGTCATGAAGATGCCGGCGTCGAGGTTCGACAAGGCGAAGGCCGGCCAGGCGCAGCTGTCGTACATCATCGGCGGGATCTTCGCGGCGCTGGGGTTGCTGGTCCTGGTGTGGACGCCGAAGGAAGGCAACGTCGACTACTATCTTGGCGTCGTCCCCGGCATGGCCTTCATCGTGGGAATCGCATTCGCCGTGCGCTGGGGCCTGGACCCGGTATTCTCCAACTGGGGCAAGGCGGTCAAGGATGCCGGCATCCTGTCCTGGGATTTCGCCCACATCTTCAACCTCAACTACGTGGTGCTCGGCATCGTGCTCGGCATCATCATCGTCAACGTCTTCAGGATCCCCGGCTGGGCGGCCAACGGCGTGCGTACGGCGCGCTTCTTCCTCAAGACCGGCGTGATTCTGCTCGGCGTGCTCTACAGCGCGGCGGAACTGGCCCAGCTCGGCGCGCTCTCGGTGGTCATGATCGGCGCCTTCGTGCTCGGTTCGGTCTGGCTGGTGCTGATCATGGGCCGGCGCATGAACGCCGGCAACTCGATGACCGGCATCCTCTCCGCCGGCGTCGGCGTCTGCGGCGTTTCGGCCTCGGTGGCCGCGGCGCCCGTGGTGCAGGCGCGCGCCGTCGAGATCGCCTACACCATCGGCACGATCCTGGTGTGGGGCGTCGGCTGCATGTTCATCTTCCCGACCATCGGCCATCTGCTCGGCATGGGGCCGGTGCAGTTCGGCGCCTGGGCCGGCACCGGCATCCTCAACTCGGCGCAAGTGGCCGGCGCGGCGCTGGCCTTCGATCCGCAGGGGATCGAGACGCTGAAGGTGGCGGAGATCTTCAACATCACGCGCGTGCTGTTCCTGCCCATCATCGTGGTCTGGCTTGCCGCCTGGTACGTCAAGCACGAGGTCGGGGCGGAGAAGGTGGACCTCAAGCAGGTGCTGATCGCCAAATTCCCCGTTTTCGTGCTCGGCTTCCTCGGCCTCTTCATCCTCAGTTCGATGGGCCTTTTCGCCCCGGCCGGCCACTACCAGGGCAAGTACTTCGGGCCCGAGCAGGTGAAGGAAGACCAACTCCTCAAACCCAAGGAGACCCGAGCGCTCGAGGCGGAGACGGCGAAGATGCGCAATCCCGCCGAGACGCAGGCGCTGAAGGATCTCATCGCCAACAGGAAGCTGACCAGCCGCGAACAGGACAACACGCTGAAAGGCGTGACCAAGATCGCCGGGCTCGATCCGCTCGCCAAGAGCGCAATCGAGAAGGCAAACAAGGCCGCCTGGCACACCTCGAAGATCATCAGCGCCTTCCGCGACTGGATCGCCTGGCTCTTCGCCATCGGTCTGACCGGCCTCGGCATGCAGATCACCGCCAAGGCGCTCAAGCAGGCGGGCGGCAAGCCGCTCATCATCGGCGGCATCGTCGGCACCATCAAGGCCGTCGGCTCGCTCATCGTCGTGCTGCTGTTCGTGCGCGAATTCGTCTGAAAAGGAGAAGGAACATGGAAGAGAAACAATTCGAACGCGGCACCAGCCTGTCCATTTTCGTCAGCGATCGCCGGGAGGACATCGGCGCGCTGATCGCCGCCCTCGCCATCGCGCTGGGCGTGCTGTTCTTCATCGGCAAGTGACCGGATGCACGCGCCCTCGACACTGCTCCTGTGCCATCACGGCACCGAGGGCGCGGCGCTGGCCGAACAGCTCGCCTGCGAAATGGCCCGGCCGGGCCACACCACCATCGTCCACTGCCTGGTCGTGCCGGAACTGTGGGCCGGCATGCAGGGCGACGACTGGCTCAACAATGCCTCGACGCGCGATACCTTCGCGCACTATGTCGAGCAGCTCCTGGAGAAGGACGCGAAGCGCGAGCTGGCCGCCGTAGAGGCGCGCTGTGCCGGGCGCGGACTGGCCTACAAGGCGGTCGTGCGCTTCGGCGACCCCGCCGAATGCGCGGTCGCCGTCGCGGCGGAAGAGAAGGCCGAACTGGCCGTCATCGGCCCGCCGCGACCGAAGGGGGTGCTGGGCCTGCGTTCGCGCATGGACCTGGAGCGGCTGGCGCGGGGTCTCGCCTGCCCGCTCATGGTCGCCAGCCGGAGATGAACGCAGGCGCAGCCTCCGCCGGCGACCAAACGACTGTCGTTGAAAGCCCGGCCCCGGAGAATGCGGCCTGGGCCAGGGCGGAAATACCGCTGCCGCCGCAGGGCGTCTGCGCATTCCTGTCGGATACCGAACTCCTGTTCCGCCTCAACCCCCATCTCGACGTCTTCGGCTGGCACGAAGAACCCGGCACGCCGCGCCGCTGCAAGCTCGGCGCATTCAACGAAACCAACGGCTGGCGGGGGGAAGTTTCGCTTTGCGTCGAGACGCTGCCCGGAAACCGCGGCTTCACCCTGGCCTACGACCGTGGCCTGAAGCGGTCGACGGAGTTCCGGGTCGAGCCGTCGGCCGGCGGATCGCTGCTCACCATCACCGAGCATTACCATCCGGTGCGGGATGAATCCGATGCAAGACTCAAGGAAGTGGACCGCAGCCTGGTGCCGTGGGCCGCGGCGATCCGCCGCCACCTTGCCGGCCTCGCCCGCTACGGCCGGCTGCCCGGCTATCGCTGGTGGACGCAGCGCTTCATGCCGGGGATGCCGCCGCGCCAGCGCCGCATCGTGCGCATGATCGTCTGGGCGAGCCTGCTCGAATTCGTCGTGTTTCTTTTCCTCGCCCTGGTCTTCTGGCTGGAAACGCGACAGTAAACCCTTAGCAGGCTGGTGAGAAACTCGTGATTCCTTCCGGAATTTACCCTTCCGTTGATTTTCTCCGGCGCCGGAATCACGCCGTTGCCCATTGCTCCGGGCAATTCAGGCCTGGTTGCCGGCCTCAGGGCCGCCGGCAGACGCAAAATGGTCCCTATTGCCTTTGTGTTTCTTCGGCGCGATTTGCGGCAGCGG
>PNJM01000046.1 GCA_013821865.1 Rhodocyclaceae bacterium | reverse complement strand
CTTGGTCACATCGACGGTTTCCATCGCAGCATTGGCCTGGAGACCGGCCCGCACCGCTGTCGAGTGCAAACTCACCAGACTGTCGAAAAAGAAATTGCGCTGCCCCTGCGGCAGGCCGATCAGATCCAGTCCGGCATTCAGTGCGCGCAGCAGGCTGGACAGCGTGCCGACGAGCTTCTTGCGTTCCTCGCTGCTGGTCTTGGGTGCCACGCTCCAGACAAGGTTGTCCATCGTGGCGATCGCGTCGAGGAAAGCCTGATGCTCCTCGCCGTGGCGGAGATAGAGTTCCTTCAGCACCTGCTGCCAGTGGTTGAGCAGGAATTGGCGCACGGCGGCCGGCGCTTCCGAAGAAAGGCGGCGCGACACCGCTTCGCCGGCGATGACCCAGGCGATTTCATCGTTTTCGCGCTGCTCGATCAGTTCCGCCGAGCGCTCCGCCACCGCATCCGCCTGCGCCTCGCGCGCCGCAAGGAAGGCCTCCAGCTCGCCGAGAAGATCGGTGAAAATCCGCACGTCGCGCTCGAACTCCGTCTGCACGCGCTCGACGATGCGGCTGATCTCCTTGTAGAGCGGATCCCCCTGATCCACCTCCCGGCTCCATCCGATCGACGCGTGCGAGATCCCGTCGAGCAGCCGGCGCGCCGGATGCGTCCTGCTCGAGAAGAACGACTTGTCGAGCATCGCCACCTTGAGCACCGGTATCTGCAGCCGTCCGACCAGCGCCTTGATCGGATCGGGAATCTTGGCATCGTCGAAAATGAAGTCGAACAGCATCGCGACGATATCGATGGTGATGGCGTCAAGCTGGCCGATGCCCTGCGCGAGTCCGCTGGCCTTGATCTGATGCAGCACATTCATCGTGCCCAGCGCAACGCCGAGGTCCGGCAGGCCGTCCGCCTGCTCGGATTTGCGCGTATCGCCGCGCTGCAGATGGGTGAGGGATTCGAGGAAGCCGTTCGGGAAGCTGTCGGCGGCAGGAGCCGGGCCGGCCGGCACCTGCGTCAGGAAGGGCCCCGCCTGGCCGCCGGCGGGCGCCTCGCCGCCGAGAACCGCACCGGCGTATTGCGCCTGAACGAGCTGCCGCAGGGCGGAGAACAGATCCGGCGCCGGCTTGCCGTCGGCAGGGGTTTGCGCTTCGACCGGCTTCTGCGCAGACTTGCTGGCGGAAGAAGGGTTCGCCGCCCGGCGGTAGCCGCGCTTGAGATCCGGCAGCACGTTCCAGCGCACCATTTCGGTGTTGAGATCGGCATACACCGAGTGCAGCGCCTTCGACACGTGCTGCTCGATCTGCTTGAGCAGGATGAGCTTGAGCTTCACGCTGCCCTCGATCTCGTCGCAGGCGCTCTTCAGGGCGGAACACACCGCTTGCGGACTGATCGGGTTTTCCTCGTCGTCGAGTTCTTTTCTGCCGAGCAGCACCGCAACCCGCTCACCGAGCAGGCCCAGTTCGTCCTCGCACTTCTCCCTCAAGTGGCCGGCAATCTCCTGCAGGGCGATGCTCTCGGCCAGTTCGTCTTCCTCGACCAGCTTCAGCTCGAACGAGGACGCCGCCATCGTCTGGACGGCGGAGCCCAGTTCGCCGCGCATCTTGCGATTGAAGCGTTCGACGAAATTGCGCGAAAAGGCAGCCTCGACACTCGGCCATTTTTCCTTGGCCTTGCCGCGCACCTCGAGATAAAGGTTCTGCATCTCGCGGTCGTAGGCGGTCTCCGCCATCCGGAACAGATCTTCCTCGATCTGCGCCAGCATGTCCCGCAGCGAGGCGGACAGCCGTCGCATCGCCAGATCGCGGCAATTGTTGAGCATGCGCCCTGATTCGGCCGAACTGATCGGCCGGCGGGTATGCTCATGTTCGTTCAGACTAACGACATTGCTCTTGGCATTCGCAGCCATGGTTCACCCCCGCATTCCACTCCGAGCCGAAACGGGCTCGGTTAGCGTCGTTTGCGCCGAACCAACGGCAGCGGCGCAATGGAGGCAAATATCCCGAAGATGGGCGCAGGAAATTCCGGACTGGCTTGAGAAGCGCGCGGGGTAGCTGCGGAAATTACCGCAACACGCTGACAGACAGATTCGACTCATCTCGACCTCTATCCGGCAACTCCGCTGCCATAGAACCCTCCCGAGAGCCGCGGAAGGTTCCTTAGACCGGTTGTTTTGCGCCCCCACCTTTCGGTGAGTTTGCCCTTTTCAGATATCGGCTAACCCAGATTTTTTAACGACAGCCGGGTCAGTTCCCTGAGGCCTCCGAGCCAGGACCCCTTTGTTTCCGTGAAAAAAATCACGGTATTTGCGTGACAAATATCACGACTGACGAAAATGCGCAAGGAGTGCCGACGAATGGCAAACAGCGGCCGAAGAACGGCAGGAAACCAAACTGGGCACCGCAGTGCCAAGTTTTGTTATTTACAAACAGTCGGTTACATTAGAACTGGTCTTCGGCTAGTTCCAAGGCGCCCGGACCGCCCTTGATCACCGCGTAAGACAAGCCGGGGGCCTGCGACAGAACATGGTCCGCATAAAAGCGGGCCGTGGTGATCTTGGCTTTGTAGAAGCCGGCGTCACCCTCCCCTGCGGCGAGTTTCTTCTGCGCCGCCAATGCGGCGCGCGCCATCTGCCAGCCCCCGGCGACGATGCCAAAGAGCTTGAGGAACGGCACGGCACCGACGTGCACCCCTTTGATGTCCTTGCCAAACTGGGTTGCCACATGTTCGGCCGCTTCGGAGACGGCCTGCAGACCATGGGCAAACGCGGTGCTGATCGCGGCAAAATCGTCGCCGGACTGCCTGGAGAGATGGGCATTGGTCTCCCGCATGACGCCGAGGACGGCCTTGATCGTCGCCCCGCCTTCGCGGGCGATCTTGCGGCCGATGAGATCGATGGCCTGGATGCCGGTGGTGCCCTCGTAGATGGTGGTGATGCGCGCATCCCGCAGGTGCTGCGCGGCGCCCGTCTCCTCGATGAAGCCCATGCCGCCGTGGATCTGGATGCCGAGCGTGGCGATTTCGATGCCCGTCTCGGTGCTCCAGCCCTTCACCACCGGGATCATGAGGTCGACGAAGGCCTGGTTGCGCTTGCGCTCCTCTGCATCGGGGTGGCGCACCGCGGCGTCATGCGCCGCCGCCACTACATAGGCCAGCGCGCGCATGGCTTCGGTCTGCGACTTCATCAGCATCAGCATGCGGCGGATGTCGGGATGGCGAATGATCGGCACCGGACCGGAACCATCGGCGAGATCGCGCCCCTGGATGCGTTCCCTGGCATAGGCCAGCGCCTGCTGGTAGGCACGCTCGGCAATCGCCACGCCCTCGAGGCCAACGGCGAAACGGGCCGCATTCATCATGACGAACATGTACTTGAGGCCTTCGTTCTCCTTGCCGACGAGGTAGCCGGTCGCGCCACCGTGGTCGCCGAAGGCCATCACGCAGGTCGGGCTGGCGTGGATGCCGAGCTTGTGCTCGATCGAGACGCAATGGGCGTCGTTGCGAGCGCCGAGCGAACCGTCGTCATTGACCATGAACTTGGGCACGACGAAGAGGGAAATGCCCTTCACTCCCTCCGGCGCATCCGGCGTACGGGCGAGCACCAGATGAATGACGTTCTCCGTCATGTCATGCTCGCCGTAGGTGATGAAGATCTTCTGGCCGAAGATCTTGTAGGTGCCGTCGCCCTGCGGCACGGCCCGGCTGCGCACCAGCGCGAGGTCGGAACCGGCCTGGGGCTCGGTGAGGTTCATGGTACCGGTCCACGTGCCCTGGATCATTTTGGGCAGGAATTTTTCCTTCTGCGCGGGAGAGCCGGTCAGGGTGATCGCCTCGATGGCGCCCGTGGTGAGCAGGGGGCAAAGCGAGAATGCCATGTTGGAGGCCTTCCACATTTCCTGAACCGCGGCCACCACCAGCTTGGGCATGCCCTGGCCGCCGTATTCAGGATCGCAGCCGATACCGTTCCAGCCGTTCTCGACGAACTGGCCGTAGGCTTCCTTGAATCCGGGCGGCATCGTTACGGCGCCATCCTTCCAGACGGCGCCTGTCTGGTCGCCGGAAGCATTGAGCGGTGCCAGCACGCCGCCGGCAAACTTGCCGGCCTCTTCGAGGATGGCGTCGACAACATCGGCCGTCGCCTCCTCGAAGCCGGGCAGCTTGGCGACCTGCCCGATACCGGCCAACTCGCGCAGAACGAATTGTGCGTCGCGAAGGGGAGCTTGATATCCACTCATGATTTTCTCCAGGTTTTGTCACGCGTGACCGGCCAGCCGGTCGTTAGCTATCCTCAAGCCGCACTGCGATCAGCCCAGTTCGGCGGTCAGTTCCGGCACGAGCTGGAAGAGGTCGCCGACCAGCCCGTAATCGGCCACCTGGAAGATCGGTGCATCCGGATCCTTGTTGATGGCGACGATGACCTTGCTGTCCTTCATGCCGGCGAGGTGCTGGATCGCGCCGGAAATGCCGATGGCGATATACAGCTGCGGCGCGACGATCTTGCCGGTCTGTCCGACCTGGTAATCATTGGGCACGAAGCCGGCATCCACCGCGGCGCGCGAAGCGCCCAGCGCCGCATTGAGCTTGTCCGCCAGCGGCTCGAGCAGCTTGTGATAGTTCTCGCCGCTGCCCATGCCGCGCCCGCCGGATACGATCACCTTCGCCGCACCCAGCTCGGGACGCGCCGACTTGGTCAGCTCGCGGCCGATAAGCTTCGAGATGCCGAGGTCGGTGCCCGCCGCCAGGCTCTCCACCGGAGCGGAACCGCTCTTGGGGGCGGCATCGAAGCCGGTGGTGCGGACCGTGATCACCTTGACCGCATCGGCCGACTTCACAGTCGCCAGGGCATTGCCGGCGTAGATCGGCCGCACGAAGGTGTCGGGCGCTTCCACAGCGACGATTTCCGATATCTGCGCTACATCGAGCAGTGCAGCGACGCGCGGCAGGACATTCTTGCCGAAGGTCGAGGCCGGCGCCAGAATGTGCGTGTAGCCGCCGGCATTGGCGGCGATCAGAGCGGCGGTGTTCTCCGGCAATTGATCCCCATAGTGCGCCGCATCGACGACCCTCACCTTGGCGACACCTTCGATCCGGGCGGCCTCGCCGGCGGCAGCGGCGCAACCCGCACCGGCCACCAGCACATGGATCTCGCCGCCGATTTTTCTCGCAGCGGTGATCGTATTGAGCGTCGCTGCCTTCAGCGACGCGCTGTCGTGTTCTGCGATAACGAGAATTGCCATCAGATCACCTTCGCTTCGTTCTTGAGCCTGGCCACCAGTTCCTTCACGTCGGCAACCTTGACGCCGGCGCTGCGCTTGGGCGGCTCGGCCACTTTCAGGGTAGCCAGGCGCGGTGCGACATCGACGCCGAGATCGGCCGGCTTGAGCGTATCGAGCGGCTTTTTCTTGGCCTTCATGATGTTGGGCAGCGTGGCGTAGCGCGGCTCGTTCAGGCGCAGGTCGGTGGTGACCACGGCGGGAAGCTTGAGCTCTACCGTTTCCATGCCGCCGTCGATCTCGCGCATGACCGTGGCCTTGCCGTCGGCAATGATCACTTTCGAGGCGAAAGTCGCCTGCGGCCAGCCCATGAGGGCGGCGAACATCTGGCCGGTCTGGTTGGCGTCGTCGTCGATGGCCTGCTTGCCGAAGATGGCGATCTGCGGCTGTTCCTTCTCCGCCACCGCCTTGATCAGCTTGGCCACGGCCAGCGGCTGCAACTCGGCGTCGGTCTCGACGAGAATGGCGCGGTCGGCGCCGATCGCCAGCGCCGTGCGCAGGGTCTCCTGGCAGGCGGCAATGCCGCAGGACACGGCAATCACCTCGGTGGCAATGCCGGCCTCCCTGAGGCGCACCGCCTCCTCGACGGCGATCTCGTCGAACGGATTCATGGACATCTTGACGTTGGCGAGGTCCACACCGGAGCCATCACCCTTGACGCGCACCTTGACGTTGTAGTCGACGACGCGCTTGACTGGTACGAGGATCTTCAAACCACCACTCCTTTGCGAATGAGGTCCCACGAATGGATCATGCCGCCTCCGCGGACGGCTTCTCCTCTCCCGGCGCCAATTATCGCACCTCGGGATGGAATTGACACTCGCGGCCACGGACTGCACAATGCGGCAACTCCATACGCTACCGTATGGTAGGCGCCATCCTAGCGCAACACCGCAAATATTTCAATACCGTACCGTATGGAAAAGAAGGCCGCCACGAAACCGCAACTCGACCGCGCCGCCTGGATCAAGGCGGCCATGGACATCCTGTCCGACAAGGGGCTGGACGGCGTCCGCATCGAGGTGCTGGCCAAGCGCCTCAAGGTCACCAAGGGCAGCTTCTACTGGCATTTCAAGGACCGCCGCGACCTGCTCGATGCCGTGCTGGAAACCTGGCGGGAGGGACGCATCCACGACATCCAGAAGCAGACACGGGCCGTGCCGGGCGAGGAACTGCCCCGCTCCTACCACGTCATCGAGGTCTATAGCGCGAACCGCAACCGCAAGGGCATGCTGATCGAACTGGCCATGCGCGACTGGGCGCGGCGGGATCCCGCCGCCGCCGCGGTAGTGGAGGAAGTCGATGCATCGCGGCTGGAGTTCGGCCGCAAGGGCTTCGAGGCGCGCGGCATGTCGCGGCTGGAGGCTTCCAGCCGCAGCCTGCTGCTCTACGCCTACGTTTTCGGGTTCAGCCTGATGAGCTGCGGCAAGTTCGATGCCGACATGGACCGGATGAAGCGCTGGATCGCCGACCGGATCGCCCGCTAGCCCGTCTTGAAACAGACCTATCGGGTGCCGGTCATCCGCTTATAGAGGGCGTCCAGTTCGCCGACGATGCCACGGCGGAAAGCCAGCACGCAGACGACGAAGATCACCCCCATGATGACGGTGACGAGCGAACCGACCTTGTCGGCCAGTTCGTTCTGCAGGGTGACGATGGTCGCCGCCCCCACTACCGGGCCGAACACCGTGCCCATGCCGCCGAGCAGGGTCATCAGCACCACCTCGCCCGAGGTGTGCCAGTGGGCGTCGGTCAGCGTGGCGAAGCGGAACACCAGCGTCTTGGTCGCACCGGCCAGGCCGGCCAGCCCGGCCGACAACACGAAGGCCAGCAGCTTGTATTTCGCCACGTCGTAGCCGAGCGAGATGGCCCTCGCTTCGTTCTCTCGGATGGCCTTCAGCACTTGGCCGAAAGGCGAATGGATGGTGCGGTTGATCAGCCAGAAGGCGAAGACGAAGATCGCCAGCACGACGTAATAGAGATTGACATCGTCGGCCAGATCGATGAATCCCAGCAGCTTGCCGCGCGGCACGTCCTGCAAGCCGTCCTCGCCGCCTGTGAAAGGCGCCTGCAGGAAGAAGAAATACACCATCTGCGCCAGTGCCAGGGTAATCATGGCGAAATAGATGCCGGAGCGGCGGATGGCCAGGCTGCCGATCACCCAGCCCAGCGCGGCCGAAGCCAGCGCGGCCGCGATGAGGCCCAGTTCCGGCGGAAATCCCCACACCTTGATGCTGTGCCCGGCCACGTAGCCCGCCGTGCCGAGAAAGACGGCATGGCCGAAGGAAAGCAGCCCGGTGTAGCCGATCAGCAGATTGAAAGCGCAGGCGAACAGCGCGAAGCACATCACCTTCATCAGCAGCACGGGATAGACCAGCACCGGGGCCGCCAGCGCCGCCGCCAGCAGGAGGCCGTAGCCGATCTGACGCCGGTTCACTTCTCCCTCCCGAACAGGCCGGCCGGCCGCACCAGCAGCACAATGGCCATGATGATGAACACGACCGTCGAGGAAGCCTCCGGATAGAACACCTTGGTCAGCCCCTCGATCATGCCCAGTCCCAGCCCGGTCACGATGGAGCCGAGAATGGAGCCCATGCCGCCGATCACCACCACGGCGAACACCACGATGATGAGGTTGGAGCCCATCAGCGGGCTCACCTGCATGGCCGGCGCCGCCAGCACGCCGGCGAAACCCGCCAGCGCCACGCCGAAGCCGTAGGTCAGCATCACCATCAGCGGCACGTTGATGCCGAAGGCCTGGGTGAGCTTTGGATTTTCCGTCGCCGCGCGCAGGTAGGCGCCGAGCGGCGTCTTCTCGATGACGAACCAGGTGGCGAAGCACACCAGCAGCGAAGCCAGGATGACCCACGCCCGGTACTTGGGCAGGAACATGAAGCCGAGGTTGTAGGCGCCGGCGAACTCCTCCGGGATCGAGTACGGCAGGCCCGACACGCCGTAGAGGTCGCGAAAAAGGCCTTCAAGGATCAGCGCCAGGCCGAAGGTGAGCAGCAGGCCGTAGAGGTGGTCGAGCTTGTAGAGCCACTGCAGCATGCTGCGCTCGATGACGATGCCGATGAGGCCGACGCCCAGTGGCGCCAGCAGCAGCGACCACCAGTAGCCGATGCCGAAGTAGTTCAGCCCCATCCAGGCCAGCATCGCCCCGGCCATGTAGAGCGCGCCATGGGCGAAGTTGATGATATTGAGCATGCCGAAGATGACGGCCAGCCCCAGGCTCAACGTGGCGTAGAACGAGCCATTGACCAGGCCCAGCATGAGCTGGCCCATGAAGGCCTGGATGGGGATGCCGAAGATCTCCGACACGCTCGGTCGCTCTCAGATTACTTCTTGACGAGCGGGCAGCGCGACAGCGACATCGGCTGGAAGGCCTCGCTGGCGGGAATCACCGCCTTGATGTTGTAGTAGTCCCAGGGCTCCTTCGACTCGGCCGGCTTCTTTACCTCGACCAGGTACATGTCGTGCTCCATGCGGCCGTCCTCGCGGATCTTGCCGTTCTTGGCGAAGAAGTCGTTGATCGGCGTCGCCTTCATCTTCTTCATCACAGTGGCGGCATCGTCGGTGCCCGTCGCCTGCACTGCCTTGAGGTAGGTCATCACGGCGGAATAGGTGCCGGCGTGCAGCATCGACGGCATCTTCTTGTGCTTGCCGAAGAAGCGGCGGCTCCATTCGCGCGTCTCGTTGTTGAGGTTCCAATAGAAGCCCTCGGTAAACATCATGCCCTGGGTCGTCGACAGGCCCAGCGCATGGATGTCGATGATGGTGGTGAGCAGGCCGACGATGGTCTGGTTCTTGGTCAGGCCGAACTCGTTGGCCGCCTTGATCGAGTTGATGGTGTCGCCGCCGGCGTTGGCCAGGCCGACCACTTTCGCCTTCGACGACTGCGCCTGCAGCAGGAAGGAGGAGAAGTCGGAGGCATTGAGCGGGTGGCGCACCGCGCCGACCACCTTGCCGCCGTTGGCCTTCACCGCGTCGGCGGTATCCTTCTCCAGGGAGTGGCCGAAGGCGTAGTCGGCAGTGAGAAAGAACCAGGAATCCTTGCCCTGCTTGGTGACGGCCTTGCCGGGGCCATTGGCCAGGGCGTAGGTGTCATACACGTAGTGCACCGTGTTGGGCGAGCAGTCCTCGTTGGTCAGCCGCGTCGAGGCGGCGCCGGTGTCGATCAGAATGCGGTTCTTCTCCAGCGTGACTTTCGAAACGGCCAGCGCCACCGCCGAGTTGAGCGCGTCGGTGATCATATCGACGCCCTGCGTGTCGTACCACTCGCGCGCCTTGTTGGAACCGACGTCCGCCTTGTTCTGGTGGTCGGCATACACCAGATCGATCTTCCAGGACGGCTTGGCCTGGGCCTTGAAGTCGTCGATGGCCATCTGCGCGGCCGTCACCGAGCCCTGGCCGCCGAGATCGGAATACACGCCGGACATGTCGGTGAGGACGCCGATTTTCACCATGTCCCCGGACAACTTGGGGGCCGGGGCCTTGGCCTGGGCATACGCCTGGCCGGTAGCCAGGGACATTATCGCTGCGCCGACGACGGCGCCGATCAATTTGCGTTTCATCTTTCTCTCCTCTTTGTCAGTTAAACCCCGAGATACTCGTGCAACAACGCCTGCTTCTGTTCCAGTTCGTCCCTGCCGATCTCAGCCACGATGCGCCCGTGCTCGACGATGTACATGCGGTCGGCCAGCGGCGCAGCAAAGTGGAAATTCTGTTCCACCAGGATGATGGTGAAGCCACTCTCCTTGAGAGTGCGGATCACCTCGCCCAGCTTCTGCACGATCACCGGCGCCAGGCCCTCGGAAATCTCGTCGAGCAGCAGCAGTCGTGCCCCTGTGCGCAGGATACGCGCCATCGCCAGCATCTGCTGCTCCCCGCCGGAGAGCCGCGAACCCTGGCTCTTGCGGCGCTCCTGCAGGTTGGGGAACATGGCATAGATTTCGTCCACCGACACGCCGCCGCTCGCAATCTGCGGCGGCAGCATCAAATTCTCCTCCGCCGACAGGCTGGCGTAGATGCCGCGCTCCTCCGGGCAGTAGCCCACGCCGAGATGCGCGATTTTGTGCGCCGGCCAGCCGATCACCTCCCGGCCGTTGAGCATGATCGAGCCGGTGCGTTTGCCGGTCAGGCCGAGGATCGCCTTCAGCGTTGTCGTGCGGCCGGCACCGTTGCGCCCCAGCAGCGTGACGCACTCGCCGCGGTTCACGCTGAAGTCCATGCCGTGCAGGATGTGCGATTCGCCGTAGAAGGCGTGCAGCCCGGTGACGCGCAGGTATTCCTCGGCTGTCGCCATCAATGCGCCGTCCCCATGTAGGCTTCGATCACCAGCGGATTCTTCGAGACTTCCGCGTACGTCCCGTCGGCCAGCACCGAGCCGCGCGCCAGCACGGTGATGGTGTCGGAGATGCCCGCCACCACGCCCATGTTGTGCTCGACCATCAGCACGGTGCGGTTGGCCGACACTTTCTTGATCAGATCCCGCACCAGATCGACGTCCTCGTGGCCCATGCCCTGGGTCGGCTCGTCGAGCAGCATCAGTTCGGGCTCCAGCGCCAGCGTGGTGGCGATCTCCAGGGCGCGCTTGCGGCCGTAGGGCAGTTCGACGGTCATCATGTCGGCGAAGGACTCCAGCCCAACCTGGGCGAGCAGCTCCATGGCGCGCCCGTTGAGCGCATCCAGCGTCTTCTCCGAGCGCCAGAAATGGAAGGATGTGCCGAGCGTTCGTTGCAGCGCGATGCGCACGTTCTCCAGCACGCTGAGATGCGGGAACACGGCGGAAATCTGGAAGGAGCGGACGATGCCGCGGCGGGCGATCTGCGCCGGCCTCTCGCCGGTGATATCGATGCCGTTGAAGCGGATGCCGCCCCGCGTCGGCTCGAGGAATTTGGTCAGCAGGTTGAAGCAGGTGGTCTTGCCCGCCCCGTTGGGGCCGATCAGGGCGTGAATGTGTCCGCGCCTGACTTTGAGGCTCACGTCGTTGACGGCAACGAAGCCCTTGAACTCCTTGACGAGGTTTCTCGTTTCAAGGATGTAGTCCTCAACCATTCCGCTCTCTGCCGGTAGGCATTTTCTTGTCATTGAGCCGCGCATCCCCCGTAAACCAATTATCGCTCATACCCATCCGGCAGTGTCAACGTCCTGTTAGCGCAGTTCCCTAACTCCAGCGGATAGTCCTCGGGGCCGCCCACCTCGACTATGCCGACGTTATTGACCAGCACGTCGACGCGGCCGAAATGCGCCACGCACTCGGCCACCAAGCGCTGGACCTCGTCGGCCTTGGCCACGTCGCAGCGCATCACTTCCATCCGACTCGCGCTCACTGCATGTCACGCAGCACGGTCTTCAACACCTTGCCGTAGTTGTTCTTGGGCAGACTCTCTACGAACCGGTATTCCTTGGGGCGCTTGAAGCGCGCGATGTGCTCCAGGCACAGGGCATCCATCTCTGCCGCCGTGACGCCTTCGGCGACGACGAAGGCCACCACCACTTCACCCCACTCGGAATCCTTGCGCCCGACCACTGAAACTTCCCGCACTGCCGGGTGTTTGAGCAGCACCTCCTCCACTTCGCGCGGATAGATGTTGGAGCCGCCGGAGATGATCACGTCCCTGGAGCGATCCTTGAGTGTGAGAAATCCGTCTTCGTCCAGTGCGCCGACATCGCCGGTGTACAACCAGCCGTCGCGAACGGTCCTGGCGGTCGCCTCGGGATTGCGCCAGTAGCCGCGCATCACGGTGTCGCCACGTACGATCACTTCTCCCGTTTCGCCCGCCAGCAGCGGATTACCGTCGCTGTCCGCAACACGCACCTCCACCGCGCTTTGCGCCAAGCCCACCGAGGCCAGCCGCTCCAGATAGCGCGGATGGTCGCGATTTGCCATGTGGTAGCGCGACAGCGCGGTAATGGTCATCGGGCTCTCGCCCTGGCCGTAGATTTGCACAAAACGGTTCCCCATCACTTCCAGCCCGCGCCGGATGTCCTCCAGGTACATCGGCCCGCCGCCGTAGACCACCGTCTTGATGCCCGAGGGGTCGGCGCCGCCGGCCGCGCAGTGGTCCACCAACCGGCGCACCATGGTGGGCGCCGCGAACATCGAGAGGTTGCCGTAACGGCGGGACAGATCGAAGATCTCCGCCGCCTCGAAGCCGCCGGACGCCGGCACCAAGTGGCGCGCGCCGACCAGCACGTGGGCGAAGTTGTACATGCCGGCGCCGTGGGACATAGGGGCAGCGTAGAGGATGCTGTCTTCCATACCGGCCGCGTCCACATCCGTGAAGTAGCACAGGGACATGGTGAGCAGATTGCGGCCGGTCAGCATCACCCCCTTCGGCTTGCCGGTGGTGCCCGAGGTATAGAACAGCCAGGCCAGATCGTCCGGCGCCCGATCGACCGGCGCAAGTGGGCTTGCATCGAGCAACCCGGCATAGTCGGCGGAGCCGGCCACCACCAGGCGCGGCGCAGCGGGCAATCCACCGATCGCTGCTGCGATATCCCCGGCCAGGTCCTCCGTAGCGAACACCGCACGCGCCTCGGAGTCCTCGACGATATAGGCGGCCTCTTTCGCGTGCAGCTTGTTGTTGATCGGCACCGCCACCAGCCCTGCCGACCAGAGGCCGTAGAGGATCTCCAGGTACTCCGGGCAGTTGCGCATGAACAGCGCCACGCGGTCGTTCGCCTTCAGGCCGACTGACTCCCGCAGGCTGCGGGCCAGCGCACCGGCCCGGCGGGCCAGTTCGCGATAATCGAACAGATCCCTGTCGCCCATGGCCAGCGCCGGCCGCTCCGGCAGCGCAGCGGCGGTGCGCATCAGCAGGTTGGCCAGGTTCATGGCGTTCTCCCCTTCACCGTGCTTCCAGATCGGCATCGCCTCGGCGCCCGAAACACGTATGCCCCCATCCAACCATGCATGTCGTCATGCACCACCTCCGCCCCAAGTAGCGGAGAGTAATTTAGGCCGCAGGGGCAACCACCGCAATTCGTAGAATTACGCTACGTGGTTCTACGCTATGATTTGCCGGAATCCGGTTCGAGGCCACGCCATGGGGAAGTTGCTGAACGTCAGCCCGCGCACGGTCGAGGCGCACCGCGCGCGGCTGATGAAGAAGCTTGGCGTGGCAACCGCAACCGAACTGGTGCAGAGGCTGCTCGGCGTACCGCGCTGAACCGGAACC
>PNJM01000045.1 GCA_013821865.1 Rhodocyclaceae bacterium | reverse complement strand
GGGTACGCCACGGACCCCATGTATGCCGCTAAGCTGGAACGCATCATCGGCGGGCCGACGCTGCGGGCGGGGCTGGCCGGCTAAAGGCTTCAGGTTTTTGCCTTGCGTACCGTTAATACACTGAACGGACAGGACTATGGGCTCCAGCATCTACAACATCGGCGTTTCGGGCCTCGCGGCGGCGCAGGCCGGCCTGCTCACGGCCGGGCAGAACATCAGCAACGCGACGACGCCCGGCTACAACCGTCAGCAGATCGTCCAGAGCACCAATACGCCTCAATTCACCGGCGTCGGCTTCCTCGGCCAGGGCACCAATGTCCAGTCGATCAAGCGCATCTACAACCAGTATCTGTCCAGCCAGGTGCTGACGTCGCAGACCCGGCTTTCTGAACTGAATACCTATTCCAGCGAAATCAAGCAGATCGACGACCTGCTGGCGGACTCGAGCGCAGGCTTGTCTTCCGCCCTCAACGATTTTTTCCGCGGCACGAATGAAATCGCCGCGAATCCCGCCTCGATTCCGGCGCGCCAGGCGATGCTTTCCAACGCGCAGGCACTGGTGGCGCGCTTCCAGGGCCTGGACAGCCGCCTCAACGAGATCCGCGACGGTGTCGATTCGCAGATCCAGAGCACGGTTTCGGCCGTCAATTCCTACGCAGTCCAGATCGCCGAGATCAATCAGCGCATCGTTCTGGCGCAGGCAGCCGGCCCGAACCTTCCGGCCAACGACCTGCTCGACCAGCGCGACCAGCTGATTGCCGACCTCAACAAGGAAATCCGCGTCACCACGGCGACCCAATCGGACGGCAGTTTCAGCGTCTTCATCGGCAATGGCCAGCCCCTTGCCGTGGGCACGGAGTCGTTCGCGCTGTCGGCCATGCAGTCGGGCGAGGATGCCTCGCGCCTGACGGTGGGCGTCACGCTGCCCGGCGGCGGCTCGGTGGCGCTGCCCGAGTTCCTCCTCAACGGCGGCACCCTGGGCGGGCTGCTCGGCTTCCGCAGCGGCAGCCTCGACGGGGCACAGAACGCCCTCGGGCGCATCGCCATGGGCCTGGCAATCACTTTCAACGACCAGCATCGGCTCGGCCAGGATCTCGCCGGGGCGCCGGGCGGCAATTTTTTCACCGTGCCGACGCCGCAGGTGCTTGCGCCGAACAATCCGGCGAACGGCGGTACCGCGGTGATCGCGGCGGCCGTGTCCGGTGCCGGCAGCCTGACCGCCAGCGACTATCGATTGACCGCCAACGGCGGCGGCAACTATACGCTGACCCGGCTTTCCGACAACATCAATGTATTCGCCGCTGCCGCCTTGCCGCAGACGGTGGACGGCCTGACCATCAGTCTCGGCTCGGGTGCGGCCAACGCCGGCGACACCTTCCTGATCCGGCCGACGCGCACCGCCGCGACCAATATTGCCGTGGCCCTGACCGATGCGCGCAGCATCGCCGCCGCCGCGCCGATCCGAACGGCAGGCAGCAATGCCAACGCCGGCACGGCGGTCGTCAGCGCCGGCAGCGTGAACGCGCCGCCGCCGCCGAACGCGAACCTGACGCAGACCGTGACGATCACCTTCGATAATCCGCCGACGACCTTCGACGTCGTCGGCACCGGCACCGGCAATCCGGCCAACGTCGCCTACACTTCGGGTGGCAGCATCGCCTACAACGGCTGGACGATCCAGATCAGCGGCACGCCGGTGGCGGGAGACGTGTTTACCGTTTCGGCCAACAGCGCGGGGGTGGCCGACAACCGCAACGCCCTCCTGCTGGCCGGCCTGCAAACCACCGATACCCTCGCCGGCGGCACGGCGAGCTATCAGGGGGCGTATTCACAAATGGTCAGCAGCGTCGGCAACAAGACGCGCGAGATCCAGGTGACGGCCACCGCCCAGGAAAACATCCTGCGGCAGGCGCGGGACGCGCAGCAGTCGCTCTCCGGCGTCAACCTCGACGAGGAGGCGGCCAACCTGCTGCGCTACCAGCAGGCCTACCAGGCCTCGGGCAAGATGATCGAGATTGCCAGCAAGCTGTTCGACACCCTGCTTGGGCTGGGAAGGTAAGATAAGAGAGGGTCTGTCCATGCGTGTATCCAGCGGAATGATTTTCGATGCCGGGGTCGCTTCGATGCAGAAGCAGACCGCCTCGCTCCTGCAAACCCAGCAGCAGGTGGCGAGCGGCCGGCGCATCCTGGCTCCTTCGGACGATCCTGTGGCGGCCGCCCGTGCGCTCGAAGTGGAACAAGCCAATGCGCTCAACACGCAGCATCTGGAAAACCAGAAGGCCGCGAACGAATCCCTCGGCATGGCGGAAAACCGCCTCGTTTCGGTCGGCGAGCTGATTCAGGGCGTGCGCACGCTGGCGGTGCAGGGCGGCAATGCGCCGCTGACCGATCGCGATCGCAGGAGCATCGCCGCCGAGCTGCGCCAGCGCTTCGACGAACTGCTCGGCCTGGCCAATGGCACCGACGGCAGCGGCCAGTACCAGTTTTCCGGTTATATGGGAGCGACCAAGCCGTTTTCGGGCAGCGTCGAAAATGGCGTCTCCTATGCCGGCGACGAGGGCCGGCGCCTGCTGCAGGCATCCGCCTCGCGCCAGATCCCGGTGAGCGATTCCGGCAACGAGATATTCATGCGCATTCGCAACGGCAACGGAACCTTCGCCACCGCCGCCCCCGCCACGAATGCCGGCACCGGCATTGTCGACGCAGGCACCGTGCTGAATCCGGCCGGCTGGAGCGCCGGCAACATTCCGGCCAGCGGGCTGAAGATCGTCTTCTCCGTGGTTGGCAGCACGACGACCTATGACATCCAGGATGCCGCCACGAGCACTTCGCTGCTGGCGGCGCCGCTTGCCTACGTGCCCGGCCAGGCCATCCCGCTCGTCAAGACGACGGCCCCGGCGGCCGACTACGGCTCGCAGGTCGTCGTCAGCGGCCAGCCGGCCAATGGCGACTCGTTTTCCATTCAGCCCAGCACCAGCCAGAGCCTGTTCGCCACGCTGTCCAGCCTGATCACGGCACTGGAGGCGCCGACCGGCGCCAGCGGCGGGAATACGCTGCTGGCGAACCGCATCGGTTCCGCCCTGACCAATCTCGACCAGGCAACGGACAACCTGCTGCGCGTGCGCGCTTCCATCGGTTCGCGCATGAACGAGGTTGACTCGCTGGGCAAGGCCGGGGAGGACCTCGGCCTGCAGTACGATCAGGTGCTGTCCCGCCTGCAGGACCTCGACTACGCCGCGGCCATCACCCGGCTTACGCAGCAGCAGAGCTACCTGGAGGCGGCGCAGAAGTCGTTCATGAAGGTAACCGGACTGTCGCTGTTCAACTTCGTCTGATGCTGAGGAGCGGGGCGTGAGGAGCGGGGAGAAAACCGGAAGAATTCGCGCCGCCGTCTTTGCGGCGCTTGCTGCGACCCTTGCCGGCTGCGGCCAGCTCATCACGACCGGCTCCGATCTCGGCGTGATCTCGCGCGGCAGCAACGAGTACGGAAGCTCCTACAACATCCCGGCGCGGCCGCTGCTGCCCAACGCCAGCCTGCAGCTGACGCCCTCCTATGCCATCACGCTGGAGAAGCTGCTCTACGGCGCGGCAATTTATTACTTCGTCGATCCCCTCTCGCCCAACTGGCAGGGCGAACTGAAGCGTTTGTCCGAGGACACTTTCAGCATTTCGATGCGGGCGAAGCGCTTCAGAAGCACCGGCGGCGACGGCGAATCGGGCCGCGTCTTCAGGCGCAATGCCGAAGACATCATGCGTGCCGGCGGTTTCGACGGCTATACCATTCTTTCCTACTCCGAGGGCATCGAATCGGAAACGCTCGGAGCGGTGCGCGTCTCGGAAGGCGTCATCCGCGTCACCCGCAAGTAGCTGCCCTACGGCCTCGCGCTCATCACCCTGTCCATCGCCGCAAATCCCTGCTCGAAGAGCCGCTCCAGTGACGGTGCGAAGTAGGGCATGGTCAGGGCCAGCACGGCGAAGCCGGCGACGATCGTGACCGGAAAGCCCACCGCGAACAGGTTCAGTTGCGGTGCCGCCTTGGTGAGGATGCCGAGCGCGATGTTGGTGATGAGCAGGGCGGCGATCAGCGGCAGCGAGAGCAGCACGCCGGCCGAAAACAGCGTGGCGCCCCAGCGCGCCACGGCGCCCCAGCCGGCGGCGGCGAACGGCTCGGAGCCGATCGGCAGAATGGTGAAGCTCTGCGCCAGCAGGGCCAGCATCATGAGATGCCCGTTCAGGGCAAGGAAGATCAGCAGCGCCAGCAGGCCCAGCAACTCGGCGACGATGGACGACTGCGCCGCGTTCTGCGGGTCGTAGAAAACGGCGAAGGACAGGCCCATCTGCAGCCCGATCAGTTCGCCGGCGACGTCCACGGCGGCGAAGGCGATGCGCATGGTGAAGCCGAGGGCGATGCCGATCAGGCTTTGCTGCGCCAGCACCAGCAGGCCGCTCCAGGAAGCCGGGGCGATCGGCGCATGCGGCGGCAGCGCCGGGGCCAGGGCAAGCGCGATCGCCAGCCCGAGGGCGAGCTTGACGCGCATCGGCAGCGCGGCGTTGTTGAAAGCGGGCGCGGTGGCCACCAGCCCCAGGATGCGCGCCACGGGAAAGAGAATGGCGGCGATCCAGGCGTCGAGCTGGGCGTCGGAGAAGGCGAGCACTAGCCGATCATCGAAGGAATCGACTCGAACAGCCGGCGCATGTAGTCCGTCAGCACCGTCATCATCCACGGCCCGGCCACCACCAGCGTGACGAACATGGCGACCAGCTTGGGAATGAACGAAAGCGTCGTCTCGTTGATCTGGGTGGCCGCCTGGAAGATGCTCACCACCAGGCCGGTGACGAGCGCCGCCAGGAACATCGGCATGGAAACCAGCAAGGTGATCTCCAGGGCCTGGCGGCCGATTTCGATAACGGTGGAGGGGGTCATTGCGTTACCTCCGGAAACGGTTTCGAGTTCATCCGAAACTCTGCACCAGCGATCCGATCACCAGGTTCCAGCCGTCCACCAGCACGAACAGCATGATCTTGAACGGCAGGGAGATGATCACCGGCGACATCATCACCATGCCCATCGACATCAGCACGCTCGCCACCACCATGTCGATGATGAGAAAGGGAATGAAGACGATGAAGCCGATCTGGAACGCGGTCTTCAGCTCGCTCGTGACGAAGGCCGGGATGAGGATGCGCAGCGGCACCTGTTCCGGGCTGTCCACCCTGGGCGCGTTGCCGATGCGGGCGAAGAGGCCGAGATCGGCATCGCGGGTCTGTTTCAGCATGAACTTCTTGAGCGGCACGGCGCCGCGTTCCAGCGCCTCGTTGAAGCCGATCTTGTTCTCCGACAGCGGCAGGTAGGCGTCGCCGTAGATGCTGTCCGCCACCGGCGCCATGACGAAGAAGGTGAGGAACAGCGCCAGCCCGACCAGCACCTGGTTGGGCGGCGAGGTCTGCGTGCCCAGGGCTTGGCGCAGCAGCGAGAGCACGATGATGATGCGCGTGAAGGCCGTCATCATCAGCACGATGGCCGGCAGGAAGGTGAGCGCCGTGAGCAGCAGCAGCGTCTGCACCGACAGCGTGTAGGACTGCCCGCCGCCCGCCGCGGGCGTGCTGGTGAAGGCCGGCAGGCCTTGCGCAAGCGCGGACAAGGGCGGCAGCAGGGCGGCCAAGGCGAGAAGGCGGCTAGCGCGCATTGCGGCGCTCCATCGTCTGCTTCAGCCAGGCACCGAAATTTTTCCCGGCCGGACCGCCGGCTGCCGGTGCGGCGGCAATGTCCTGCTTCGGCAACTGGTGCAGGGCATTCACCTGCCCGGGCGCGACGCCGACCACCAGCCAGGTGTCGCCCACTTCGACCAGCACCACGCGTTCGCGCGGACCGACGGCGGTTCCCGCCACGACGCGCAGCAGGCCTGCCGCGGTTCCGCGCGGCGCGGAGAGACGCTTGAGCAGCCACAGGGCGCCCACCAGCAGGGCGATCACCACGCCCAGGCCGGGAATGACCTGAAGCAGGCTGCTGCCGATTTCGGGCGTGGCCGCGGCGGAGGACTGGGCGAGCGCGGCCGGAGCGGCCAATGCGCTGGCGACGGAAAGCAGGCGGGCTGGAAAGTGCATGTCGGCAGCTTAGCGCCGCCGACAGGGCTTCGAGACGGGGATTAAGCGGCGAAAATTGCCGCTATTCCAGGCAAGAATTAGCGGTTCAGCTTGCGCATGCGCTCGGTCGGCGTGACGATGTCGGTGAGGCGGATGCCGAATTTGTCGTTCACCACGACGACCTCGCCCTGGGCGATCAGGGTGCCGTTCACCAGCACGTCCATCGGCTCGCCGGCGAGCGCGTCGAGCTCGACTACCGAACCGTGCGCCAGCTGCAGCAGGTTGCGGATGGAAATCTTGGTGCGGCCAAGCTCCACGGTGAGGCTTACCGGGATGTCGAGGATCATGTCGAAATCCTGCATGGCCCCGGGCTTGCCGCCGGTGTCGGCGAGCTGCTGGAAAATCTGCGCCGGCTGGGCTGTCTTGCTGTCTGCGGCGGCCTGCTCGCCCATGGCGGCGGCCCAGTCGTCTTCGCTGATCTTTTCTTCGGCTACGGCATTGGACATGGCGTCCTCCTATCTTTTTTCGGTGGGTTCCGGCGGGATGAAGCGCTCGAGCTTGAGCGCGTACTGGCTGTTCTGGATGCCGTAGCGGACCTCCATCACGGGCACGTCGTCGACTTCGGCCGTGATCGTCTCGCCGATGTTGAACGGGATGACGTCGCCGGCCTTCATGTTGAGTATCTGGCCCAGCGTGATCTGCGTCGTGCCGAGCTTGGCCACCAGCTCGATTTCAGCGGTCTGCAGCTGCCGCGTGAGCGTGCCGATCCAGCGCTTGTCCGAGACGAGATGGTCGCTCTGCATCGAGCTGTAGAGAATGTCGCGGATCGGCTCGACCATCGAGTAGGGCATGCAAATGTGCATTTCCGCCGACGAGCCGGAGAATTCGAGAGAGTAGGTGATGGCCACCACGATTTCGCTCGGCGTGGCGATGTTGGCGAACTGCGAGTTCATCTCCGAGCGGATGTATTCCATCTTCAGCTCGTAGACCGGCTTCCACGCCTTCTCGAATTCGGTGAAGACGACGTTCAGCAGGCCCTGGATGATGCGCTGCTCGGTCGGCGTGAAGTCGCGCCCCTCGACCCGGGTGTGGAAGCGCCCGTCGCCGCCGAACATGTTGTCGACGACGAGGAAGACCAGGTTCGGGTCGAGCACGACCAGCCCGGTGCCGCGCAAGGGCTTGAAATGCACCAGGTTGAGGTTGGTCGGCACGACCAGGTTGCGGATGAACTCGCTGTACTTCTGCACGCGGATCGGCCCGACCGAGATCTCGGTCGTACGATGCATGTAGTTGAAGAGGCCGATGCGCAGGTAGCGGTTGAAACGCTCGTTGATGAGCTCCATCGTCGGCATGCGGCCGCGCACGATGCGCTCCTGCCGGCCGAGATCGTAGTTGCGGATGCCGCCGCTTTCCTCGACCTTCTCGGGCTCGTCGGCCTCGCCCGTGACGCCCTTGAGCAGGGCGTCGACCTCATCCTGGGAGAGAAAATCCTGTGCCATGTCTCGCGTTCCGCAGAAGCCTACTGAATGATGAATGAGGTGAAGAACACGCTTTGCACCGGATCGTCCGGCGCGGCCCTGGGAATCGCCGCTGCCGGCTGGGCCGGGGCAGCCGGCGTCTCTTCCTCCTGGGGCCTGGCGCCTTCCTCCTGCGACCCCCCGTGGGGCGGTTTCGCCGCTTCGCCGCCCCCGGGCTCCGCCGCCGCCGGTTCCGCGGGCGCGGGGGGCGGAGCGGCCGCAATCATGATCGGCTTGGCCGCCTTGCCGGCCGCGACGAGCAGGATGTTGTTGGCCGTCATGCGGACTTCCTCGGAAAGCCGTTCGCGCCCGTCGGCCGTGTTGATGTCGCCGGCCTTCTTGCCGGAGAGCAGCAGCAGGATGCGGTGGCGGACCTCCGGCATGTACTGCTTTACCGCGTCGCCGGCGTGCGAGTCGAGCACCTTGAGCGTGGCGGCAACCTGGAGATACTGCTCGCTGCCCTCGGGCACGAGATTGACCGTGAAGTTTTCCAGCGGCACGAATACCGGCGGCTTGGGCGGCTGCGGCCTGGCTTCCTGGGCGGCTTCGCCGTTCTTGGTCTTGAACAGGAAAAAGTAGGCCCCTCCGCCGCCGCCTCCGGCGAGCACGACGGCGAGCGCCAGGATGAGCGGCAGCCTGCCCCTTTTCTTCGGCTGCTCTTCACCTTCGGCCGCGGCTTCCGGTTTCTTTTCCTCTTTTTTCGCGGGGGCCTTCGCCATGAACTACTCCTGAACTTTCCTCATTATGGGGTCCGGCAACGTCTCGTCATGCGCTGAAACAAGGGAGACCCTCCTCTCTGTTTCACGCAAACGTATCGATCAGCCCGTTGCCCTGCCTGATCCACTGGCCCGTTGCCGCGGCCGCCTGCACGGGAGGGGCATCGCGCCCGCCGCGGGCGTGCTCGCGTCCGCCTTCCCCCGCGCCCCCCTGCGGGGATTCGGCATTCACGCTGGCCTGGCCGAGGGTGATGCCGGCCTCGGCAAAAATCTCGCGCAGCCGGGGCAGCGCATTCTCCAGCGCGTCGCGCGCCGTCGGGCTGGCCGAGACGAACAGTGCATTCGTTTGGTCGCCGCTCACGGTCAGCGTGACTTCGATCTTGCCCAAGTGCGGCGGGGTGAGCGTCATCTCGGCGCGGCTTTCCTCGCGGCTGGCTAGCCAGACCACTTTCTGCCCCACCTCGTTGTCCCAGCCGCGCGCACCCACCGGCGTGTCGACGCGTACCGCAGCCGGTGCCCGGTTTGCCTGGCTGGCCTGGGACGGCGGCATGGCCGCGCCGGGTTGGTCGGCCGCCGTCTCCGGCAGGCGGAACTCGTGGTTTGCAGCGGCAGGCGCGGCAGTATCCGCCGTTGCCTTTTCCGCGGCGGCAAGAAATGCCGGTTGCCGGGCCGCCGCAAATCCGTTTTTTTCCGGGGCGCTGTCGCCCTTGCCGGCATCGGAGGATGCGAATGGCAAGGTGCCGGGTTGCGCAACCCCTGTCTGAACGGCAGCCGGGCCGGTTGCCGCCGCCGCGACCGTCGGCAGTGCGTCCGTCCGTACCGCACCCTTGTCGCCGACCGGAGCGGGAGCCGCCACATTCATTGCAAGAGCGGCGATGCCGGGCAGCAGCGTGGAGAGATCGGGGGGCGTGGCGGTGACATCCGGCGATTCTTCCTGCGTTTCCGCTTCGGCCGGCAGCAGTGCGGCGAGCGCATCAAGGCTGGCATCCTTGGCCGGCTGAGCCAGTTGCTGCTTGAGGACAGCGGCAAAATCGGCCCCGCCCGCAGTCGCGGAGGGGTCGAGCGTATCGGCTGGGGATGACCCGGCGGTGGGCTGTGCAGCTGCTACGGCGGGCAGGGGCTGCCGAGCTACGGTCATGTCGGGCATCGCTGGCTCCTTGGGGGCGCTGGGTTCCTGTCCCTGTCCAGCAAGCCGCGTGCCATGCCCGTCGAACGAGCGGGGAAACGTACGGTAATCGGGCTATTCCTCCCGCCCGCGAAAACCCTTGGCGGCGTGTTCGTCCTGCTCCCGTTGTTCCGTTTTCGCCTCGATGCGGACTTCATTTTCCTTGTGCCTTTGCGACAGGGTGTCGAATGCCTTGACCTTGTTGCGCTGGTCCAGCCATGCCTTCTGGCCGTCCGCGGTGCGCAGCCTGGAGGCGTCTACCAGCGCGCGCTGCTGGGCGATCGCCTCGTCCAGGCGGCCGAGGAAGGACCGGTAGTTGCGCCACTCGTCCCGCGCCATGCCGTTCCGCGCGGCCTGGCTGAAACGGCTTTCGTATTCGTCGCGGTACTGGATGAGCAGGGCCAGCGTCTGCTCCACCGCCTGCTCGCTCGCCAGCAGTTGCCCGAGTTGCCGCGCCGCATCGTCCATGCGGGCGTTCGACAGGTCGAGCAGGGTCTGCAGGGGGAACGACTTCATCCTTGCGCTCCGTAGGGTTTACGGCTCTGGAGGAAGAAACCTTTAGGGCTCCAGGCCGAACAGCCGGTGCAGCTTGAGCACGGCGTCTTCGTAATTCTCGCGTTCATCCATGTCCTGCTGCAAGAAGGCATCGAAACCGGGCTGCATGGCGATGGCCTGGTCCAGGGTGGCATCGGTGCCGGATGCGTAGGCGCCGACCGAGATCAGGTCGCGCGAGCGCTGGTAGCGCGAGTATAGCTGCCTGAAGCGGCGCACCACGTCGAGGTGCATGGGCTTGACCAGGCCGGTCATGGCGCGGCTGATCGAGGCCTCGATGTCGATGGCGGGGTAATGCCCCTGCTCGGCGAGCTGGCGCGAGAGCACGAAGTGGCCGTCGAGGATGGCGCGCGCCGCGTCGGCGATCGGATCCTGCGGGTCGTCGCCCTCGGTCAGCACGGTGTAGAAGGCGGTGATGGAGCCGCCGCCTTCCGGCCCGTTGCCGGCCCGCTCGACCAGTTGCGGCAGCCGGGCGAACACCGAAGGCGGGTAGCCGCGCGTCACCGGCGGCTCGCCGATGGCCAGCGCGATCTCGCGCTGGGCCATGGCGTAGCGCGTGAGGGAGTCCATGATGAGCAGCACATGCCGTCCCCCGTCGCGGAAATGCTCGGCGATGGAGGTGGCGTAGGCGGCGCCCTGCAGGCGCATGAGCGGGCTGGTGTCGGCCGGGGCGGCGACGACCACGGAGCGCCTCATGCCCTCGCTGCCGAGGATGTTCTCGATGAACTCCTTCACCTCGCGGCCGCGCTCGCCGATCAGGCCGACGACGATCACCTCGGCCGAGGTGAAGCGCGCCATCATGCCGAGCAGCACGCTCTTGCCCACGCCGGAGCCGGCGAAGAGGCCGAGGCGCTGGCCGCGGCCGACGGTGAGCATGGAATTGATGGCACGGATGCCGACGTCGAGCGAACTGCGGATCGGCGCCCGCTGCAGCGGGTTGAGCGGGCGGCTCTGCAGCGAGCGGGCGTGCTTGGCGTCCAGCGGCCCGAGCCCGTCGAGCGGACGGCCGGCGCCATCCAGCACGCGGCCGAGCAGTTCATCGCCGACGGGCAGGTGCTTGGCGCGGTCCGTGGCGCGGCGGTTGCGGCTGCGCCGGTTCCCCGCCGAGGGAAGCTTTTGCCGGGTCTCCAGCGGCACGACATGGGCGCCGGGGGCGAGGCCGTAGACGTCGTCGGTCGGCATCATGAACAGCTTTTCGCCGGAGAATCCGACCACTTCCGCCTCCACCGCGGTGCCGCCCGGGATGGCGATGTGGCAGCCGGAGCCGAGCGGCAGCTTGAGCCCCGTGGCTTCCATGACCAGGCCGTTGATGCGCGTGAGCCGTCCGCTGATCTGGAAGAGCTGCGCCGCTGCCGCCAGTGACCGGCACTCCTCGAGGAAACCCGCCCATTTCTCGTGGTGAGGATTCATGTGCCTTGTTCGGTCGTCGGCTGGACTTCGAGCCATTCGCTCACGGTGCCGATGCCCTCGACCACCCGCTTCCAGCGCGTTTCCATCGTGGCGTCGATGTGGCTGCTGCCGGCCTCGATGCGCACGCCGCCGCGGGCAATGGAAGCATCCTCGAAGATGCGGTGGCCGGCATGCGCGAGCTGCTCGCCGAGATAGGTGCGCGCGAGAGAGGCATCCTCGGGGTTGAGGTGGATTCCGGCATGCTGGTGCGGCAGCTGCAGCAGCGCGTCGCGCACGGCATCGAGTACGACCGTCGGCTTGACGGCGATGGCCTGGCGCACCACTTGGCGCGCCACCTCCAGCGAGAGCTGAAGCAGCTGCTCGGCGACCTCCTGGTCGAACCCGGCCAGCGCGCCATCCAGATGCTCGACCAGCGTGTGCAGGCGCAGCGCCTCCATCCGCGCGCGCGCCGTACCTTCCTCATAGCCGGCGGCATAGCCCTGCTTGTGCGCGTCGCGATGGATGCGTTCGACGTCGCCGGCTGTCGGCAGGTTCGCCGCGGCGGCGGCACCCTTCGAGGTGCCGCCGTTCGCCGCCGGCGCCTTTTCCCGGTCGAAGCTGCCCAGCTCCCAGCGCTGGTAGGCGGTCAGGCTTTCCTTCGGGATGATGACGTTAGACATACGCTTCCTCCCCCTTGCCACCCAGCTGGATCTGGCCCTCGTCGGCCAGGCGGCGGGCTATCTTGAGAATCTCCTTCTGCTCGCGCTCGACCTCGGAGAGCCGCACCGGACCTTTCGACTCCAGGTCCTCCCTGAGCATTTCGGCGGCGCGCTGCGACATGTTCTTGAAGATCTTTTCGCGCAGCGCCTCGGAAGAGCCCTTGAGGGCGAGGATGAGCGATTCGGACTGCACCTCGCGCAGCAGGAGCTGGATGCCGCGGTCGTCCACGTCCATCAGGTTCTCGAAGACGAACATCTCGTCGATGATCTTCTGCGCGAGGTCCGGATCGTATTCGCGCACGTTGTCGATGACGGACGTCTCGTGCGCGGTGCCGACGAAGTTGAGGATTTCCGCCGCGGTGCGCACGCCGCCCATGGCCGTCTTCTTGATGTTGACCGAGCCGGACAGAATGCGGGTGAGGGCGTCGTTCAGCTCCTGCAGGGCGGTCGGCTGCACGCCGTCGAGCGTGGCGATGCGCAGGATGACTTCGTTCCTCAGGCGCTCGGTGAAATGCTTGAGGATATCGCCGGAGTGGTCGAACTCGAGGTGCACGAGGATCGTGGCGATGATCTGCGGATGCTCGTTCTTGATGAGATCGGCGACGGTGGCCGAGTCCATCCATTTCAGGCTCTCGATGCCGGCCGTGTCGCCGCCCTGCAGGATGCGCGAGATCAGGTTGGCGGCGCGGTCGTCGCCCAGCGCCTTGGTCAGCATGCCGCGGATGACCTCTTCGTCGGCGGTGATCGGCGCGCCGCGCTGAGTTTCCTCGTGGAATTTATCGACCACCTCCTCGACCTTGTCGCGCGGCACCGACTTGAGCGCGGCCATGGCCGTGCCCAGCTTCTGCACTTCGCGCGGGCCGAGATGCTTGAGAACCTCCGCCGCCTGGTCTTCGCCCAGGGTGAGCAGAAGCATCGCGCTCTTGGTGACCCCTTCGTCGTTCATCGCCATTGCATTGACCTATTGCACCTTGCCGGCCGGCTGGTTGCCGCCGACCCATTCCTTGATGACGTTCGCCACCAGCTTCGGTTCCTGCCGCGCCAGTTCGCGCGCCATTTCCACCTTCTGGTCGTAGGCGATCTGCCCGGCGGGTATGGCGTAACCCACGCTCTCGGCGACCGGTTCGGGAATCCTCATGGCGCGTTCCATCAGCTTGCGCAGGAAAGGCTTCACCAAGCCGAAGAAGAGATAGCCCGCCAGGCCGGCGAAGAGCAGGTACTTCAGCCCCTCCAGCAACCAGCCGATCAGCGTCGGATTCTTCCAGATCGGCGTGTCGGGCGCGATCTCCTTGTCGCCGGCGGCGAACGGGCTGTTGGCGACGTTGAGCGTGTCGCCCCTGTCCTTGTTGAAGCCCATGGCCTCCTTGACGAGGTCGTTGATCTGCGCC
>PNJM01000044.1 GCA_013821865.1 Rhodocyclaceae bacterium | reverse complement strand
AACATCGATTTCGACGAGGCGCGCCACTTGGCCGCAAGCGCCTGCGCCCATCTCGAACTCGCACTCACCGAGCAGGGCTACCTGCCGGAAATCGGCTTCAACTGCGGAGGGAGCCATTTCGAGGGGGACAAGCCCAGTCTCTCCGCCCTGCTCGCCGGCAGCGACATGGCACTGGTCAAGGCGCAGGCCCTGAAAACCAACGCCTGCGAGGTCATCCGGATCGAAAGCGACGCGCGCAATGGAAAAGGCTCGCAGTACTGGAAGCAGGAAATCGCCGGCGCGCTGAATGAAAACCGCATTGCGCTCTTCGCCCAGCCCGTGCTGCCGATCGGCGGGGGCGATCCGCTGCAGCATGAAGTGGTGGGGCGCCTCATCGACCAGCATGGCGAGCCGATCGCCGCGCAGCAGTTCCTGCCGATGGCCGTACGCCACAACCTGGTCGAACTGCTCGACCGGAAGGTCATCGGCCGGCTGATAGGCCACCTCGGCGACAAGGCGGCCGCGCAGCTATTCGCGCTGAACATCTCGGCGCGCTCCATCCAGGATCCTGCGTTCGTCGCATGGCTCGGAGAGATCCTCCAGAAGCAGGCCGTGATCGCGCCGCACCTGGTATTCGAGATGACGGAAGTCGGCGTGGTGCAGGACGTCGAAGCGGCCCAGATCTTCGCCCGCATGCTGCGCGGGACGGGCGCGCGGTTCGCCGTGGACAGCTTCGGCCTCCATCGCGAGGCATTCCGCTACCTGCAACTGTTGATGCCGGATTACGTCAAGCTCAATCGCAGCTTCTTCGAAAACCTGGCACAGGACCGTGCCAACCAGTTCTTCATCGCGTCCGTGGTGAAAATCGCCCAGCCGCTGGAAATCGAAGTCATCGCCCAGGCGATCGAGGACCGTGCCGTCGTGCCGTTGCTGCGGAGCCTCGGGCTCAACGGCTACCAGGGATTCGCGACGGGAATGCCCGAGCGGATCGCTTGAAAAACCGCTCAGCCGCGCAGCTTGCGCTCGACGTCGTCGAGCGGCAGATCAAGACGGTGTTCGCTGTCCAGGAGCTTGAGCAGCGGCAGAAGCTGGATGCCCAGCGCGGCAAGATGGGGGCGCAGCGCATTGACATTCCCCGCTTCGATCAGCGCCAGTGCCTGGTCGAAGCCCGGCCTGGGTTCGCTTGGGAGCGCGGCAGCCTCGGCCGGAATCAGCGCCGCCGCCTCGACACCGCCGTCGGCGCGACCTGCCGCGAGCTGGAGGAGGCTGGTCATGCTCTGCCAATCGTCATTCCTGCTGTTGGCGAAGCCGAACTTCAGGCCGATTTCCACCCGTTCGCCGCGGTAGGTGATGGTGGCATTGCGGATGATCTGATCCAGGCGGCTGGCAAATGCGCGGGCCTCATTCAGGCCGTTGCCGGGGCACACCACCTTGAACTGATTGGGACCGGTCTGCGAAACCGTGTCCTCCAGGCGCACACGCCGGGACAGAACCATGCGGAACTGCCGGATCAGCTGCTCGCCGATCTGCCGGCCGAACCGTTCGACTATCCGATCGAAGCGGTCGATTTCGATCACGATGACGCTGATCTCGCCGCCGTGCCGCTGCGCATGGGCGAGAGCCTGCCTGCCCTGCTGCTTGAGATATTCCTCCGTCGGCAATCCCGATTCCGGATCGACCATGACGTTCTTGGCCATGGCCTCGAGTTCGCTTCTCGTCTGCGCCAGTTTCACCAGCGCATCGAGCCGGCTCACCAGTTCGACCGTGCCGATGCCCTTCATGATGAAGTCCGTGGCGCCGCACTCCTTGGCGCGGTTGCGCGCCGACTCGTCCTCGTCGCCGGAGATCATGATCACCGGCATCTCGCGGATGCGCACGATCTTCGAGTCGCGGATGCGGGCCAGCAGGCCATAGCCGTCCAGCTTGGGCATCGAGAGATCCGAGATCACCACCTGAATCGTCGGATCGAGCATCAGCGTCTGCCAGCCGGCCTCGCCGTCGCCCTCCTCGCGCACATCGAATCTGCCCCTGATGTGCTTGACGATGGTCGCGCGCACCATGCGCGAATCGTCCACGACGAGGACGCGCGGCAGTGTCGGGGGCGCGGCTTCGCTCATGGGATTCGCCTGGGAGCCCGTTCAGCCGGCAACCGAAACAACGATGCGGCCGTGCGCCTGGCCCTTGATGAATTCGTCGAACACCGACGGCAGGTCGTCGAGCTTGATGGTGCGCGTCATCTCGGCCAGGTGCGCGGGGCGCATGTCATTCGCCAGACGCTCCCAGACGCGGCGCCGCAGCGGCATGGCCGTATAGCCGGAGTCGATGCCGAGGAGGCAGGCGCCACGCAGGATGAATGGCGCCACCGAGGTATTGAGGCTCATGCTGGCGGCCAGGCCGATGCTGGCGATGGTGCCGTTCTGCTGCATGGTGCTGGCCATCCAGGCCAGCACTTCGCCGCCCAGGTTATCCACGGCGCCCGCCCACAGCGCCTTGTCGAGCGGCTTGATCTTGGCGAGGTCGAGACTGGAACGCAGCATCACCTCCTTCGCCCCGAGATGCTTGAGGTAGTCGGTCTGGCTCTCCTTGCCGGTGAGCGCGACGACGTGGTAGCCGAGCCGGGACAGGATATCGACGGCAATGCTGCCGACGCCGCCGGTGGCGCCGCTCACGATGACCTTGCCGTTCGCCGGCGCCAGGCCGTTCTCCTCCATGCGCACCACGCCCAGCGCCGCCGTGTACCCCGCCGTGCCCAGCGCCATGGCATCGAACAACGACATGCCCTTGGGCAGCGGCACCACCCAGTCGGCCGGCACGCGGCCGTACTCGGCATAGCCGCCATGGTGGGCGACGCCGATGTCGTAGCTCGTGGCAATGACCGGATCGCCCTCCTTGAAGCGCGGATCGGTGCTCTTGGCGACCGTCCCGGACATGTCGACACCACCGATGCAGGGGTAGCGCCGGATGATCCTGCCGGTGCCGGTGGCGGCCAGGGCATCCTTGTAGTTCACGCTGGAATAGGCAACCTTGATCGTCACCTCGCCCTTGTCGAGCTGGTCTTCGGTCAGGTTGGCGAACCCGGCGACGGTCTTGTTGTCCCGCTGGTCGATGAGATAAGCCTTGAATGGTTTCATTGAAGTCTCCTTTGTGGTTACATGCCGACGCGATCAGTCGGACAATTGAATCGATTATACCCAAAGCTTCAGAAATTTCTCGTTAAATGTCAAAAGGCTGCTGAATCTTCTTCAAGTCGAAACGCATATCCTGGTTTACAAATCGATCGAAGCCGTTTATAGTCAAGTCCATGAATTTTCGACACATTGCCATCGGGCTGTGTTTTCTGGCGGCAGCAACCGCCGGATCTGCCTCCGAGGAAGCCGTTGCCGAGAAGGAAAAATCCTTCTTCGACCGCTACGCCTCGAACGCCCAGGAACTGGTATTGCGCGCCCTCTCCTTCGTCGGTGTGAATTACCACCGCGGCGGCGAGTCGCCCGAAACCGGTTTCGACTGCAGCGGCCTGGTGCGCCATGTTTATCGCGAGGCGCTTGGCCTGAGCCTGCCGCGCACATCCCGCGACATCAGCCGGGTGGGCGAAACCATCCAGACCGATGAGCTCAAGCCGGGCGACCTGGTGTTCTTCAACACGCTGCGGCGCGGCTTCTCGCATGTCGGCATCTATCTGGGCGAACACCGCTTCGTGCACGCTCCGGCCACGGGAGGCGAAGTGCGCGTCGAGGACATGCGCCAGAGCTACTGGACAAAACGTTTCAACGGCGCCCGCCGCATCGCCACCGCTGAAGCCGCTTCCACCAATTAGCGTTCCTTCAGACGCGCCAGCTTGGCGCGCAGCACCCCTGCCGAGGGCCAGGGCGAGCTTCGTCGTAATTTGAATATACTAATGCGAATCATTTTCATTTATATAAGACTCTGCTAGAATTCGCCGATCATCAAGTCAAGGAGCAGCAATGAAATTGATCCAACCCGCTCTTCTCCTGCTGTCACTGAGCGTCGGCCCCGCGCCGGCCCTGGCCCAGGAGAAAGTCCTCAATCTCTACTCCGCGCGCCACTACCAGACCGACGAAGCACTCTACGCCAATTTCACCAGGCAGACCGGCATCAGGATCAACCGCATCGAGGGCAAGGAAGACGAACTGCTCGAGCGCATCAAGAACGAGGGCGCCAACAGCCCGGCCGATGTCTTCATCACCGTCGACGCCGCCCGCCTCGCCCAGGCCGACGCGCTGGGCCTGTTCGCGCCGGTGAAATCCAGGCTGCTGGAAGAGCGCATCCCGGATCATCTGCGCACCCTGGACTGGTTCTCCTTCTCCACCCGCGCCCGGGTCATCATCCACAACAAGGCCATGGTCAATGCCGCCGACGTGCAGAACTACGAAGATCTCGCCGGCCCGAAAATGAAAGGCAGGATTTGCGTCCGCTCCGGCTCGCATCCGTACAACCTCTCGCTGGGCTCGGCGCTGATCCATCACCTTGGCGAGCAGAAGACGGAGGAATGGGCCAGAGGCCTTGTCGCCAATTTCGCCCGGACGCCCAAGGGCGGCGATACCGACCAGATCAAGGCCGTCGCCGCCGGCGAATGCGATGTTTCGATTTCCAACACCTACTACATCGTACGCCTGATGCGCTCGGACAAGGCCGACGACAGGAAGACCATGGAGAAGATCGGTGTGGTGTGGCCGAACCAGAAAAGCTTCGGCACGCACATCAACATCTCGGGCGGCGGCATGCTGAAGACGGCGCCGCACAAGGATGCCGCGGTGAAGTTCCTCGAGTATCTGGCGAGTGACGAGGCGCAAGCCTACTTCGCCAACGGCAACAACGAGTGGCCGGTGGTGAAGGGTGCCGTGACGAAGAACCCGGAACTGGAATCGCTGGGCAAGTTCAAGGCCGACACCCTCAACGTCGGTACCTTGTCGAAGAATACCGCGCAGGCGCAAAAGATTTTCGATCGGGCCGGCTGGCGGTAACCGCAATCCGGAAGAAAGCGCCGGACAACTCGATTGTCCGGCGCTTTTTTTTGCATCCGCAACCTGTGTTCGAAAACTACTCAATACTCAAAACAAATCCGGCAAGCCCTAACACGCCCGCGCTTGACCGCCTTTGGCAATCTGCCGCGATATCGCGATCAGCGGCAGGATACCCACCGCCACGATCGCCAGCGCGGCGGTAGATGCCTCCGCCAGCCTCTCATCCGAAGCCAGCATATAGGCCTGCGTCGCCAGCGTGTCGAAATTGAACGGCCGCATCACCAGCGTCGCCGGCAGTTCCTTCATCACATCCACGAACACCAGCAAACCCGCCGTGAGCAGGCTGCCTCGCAGCAGCGGCAGATGCACGTGCCGCAGCGTCGCGCCTTGTCCGTAGCCGAGCGAACGCGCGGCATCATCCATGCTCGGCGTGATCTTGCCGAGGCTGGCTTCCATCGTCTGCAGTGCCATGGCGAGAAAGCGCACGAGATAGGCATAGATCACGGCGGCAATGCCGCCGGTCAGCAACAATCCTGGGTTCGTCCCGAAACTGGCTTCCATCCAGGATGCCAGCCAGTTGTCGATTCGCGTCACCGGGATCAGCACGCCGACGGCGATGACCGAGCCCGGCACGGCATAACCCAGACCCACCACGCGGTTCATGATCTGCGGCCAGCGCCTGCGGCTCATGCGCGCGGCGTAGGCAAGCAGCACGGCGAGGCCGACGGCCAGCACCGCGCTCAATGCCGCGAGAGTGAAACTGTTGCCGGCGAGGTTCGCGAAGCGCGGGCCGAACTGGGCGTCGCCTTCGGTCAGTGCCATCCTGAGCAGGATGCCGGCGGGAACCAGGAAACCGATCGCCAGCGGCACGGCGCAGGCGAACAGCGCGCCCGCCGCCTTGAAGCCCGATAGCCGGCGCCCATGCTGCGGCCGGTTGCGCCCGGTGGTGTTGTGAAAGCGCGCGCGGCCGCGGCTCATCCGCTCCAGCAGCAGCACCAGGACGACAAAGCCCAACAGGGCCGCGGAGAGTTGCGCCGCGGCGATGCGGTCGCCGAGCGAAAACCAGGCACGGTAGATGCCCGTGGTAAAGGTCTGCACGGCGAAATAGGCCACCGTACCGTAGTCGGCCAGCGTCTCCATCAGGGCGAGTGCCGCGCCCGTCGCCACGGCGGGCCGCGCCAGCGGCAGCGAGATGCGGAAGAAGCTGCCCCACGGCCCAAGGCCGAGCGAACGGCCGGCTTCCAGCATGCCGCTCGCCCGCTCCATGAAGGCCGTGCGCGCCAGCAGATAGACGTAGGGATACAGCACGAAAATGAACATGGCGACCGCGCCGCCCACCGAACGCACGTCGGGAAACCAGTAGTCTCCCTTCTGCCAGCCGAAGCTCTCGCGCAGCCAGGTCTGCACCGGGCCGACGAACTGCAGCAGGTCCGTGTAGGCATAGGCCATGACGTAGGCCGGCACGGCAAGCGGCAGCACGAGCGCCCATTCGAAGAGACGGCGGCCGGGGAAGTCGTGCATGGTGACGAGCCAGGCCGTGGACACGCCCACCACGATGACACCGCTGCCCACGCCCGCGCACAGCCACAGGGTATTGGCGACGTACTCGGGCAGGACGGTGGAGGCCAGATGAGACCAAGTGTCGCCCGTGCCGCCGCTGAAGATGTTGGCCCAGACGCTGAGAATGGGTGCGGCCGCCAGGGCAGCGACGACGAGCGCGGCCAGCGCGAGCACGCCCGGGCCGCGGACGCGCAGCGGGCCGGCTGGCAGGAAATCCGTCGTGGTGGCGCTCACGGTGAAGCTTTCCGGGGTAAATGAGAATTATAATTGACTTGCTGATCGCGGCGGCACCCGCCCGGGCGCATCCGTCGAAAACCGCTCCACCAAAAGATGCCACTGCTCGAACTGAAAGACGTCAGCCATGCATACGGCAGCCACGTCGTCGTAGATGCCTTCTCCTTCTCCCTGGAGCAGGGCACCATCGCCTGCCTGCTCGGCCCGTCCGGCTGCGGCAAGACGACGGTGCTGCGCGCCATCGCCGGCTTCGAGCAGGTCACCGCCGGCGAGATCCGCCTGAACGGCGTCGCCGTGAGCAGCCCGGCCGGCCACGTGCCACCGGAGCAGCGCAGGATCGGCATGGTGTTCCAGGATTACGCCCTCTTCCCGCATCTCACGGTGGAAGACAACATCGCCTTCGGCCTGCGCGGCATTCAGGATGCCGCGCGCCGCAGCCGTGTGGACGAACTGCTCGCCACCGTCGGCCTTGCCGGGCAAGGCGGCAAGTTCCCGCATGAGCTATCCGGCGGCCAGCAGCAGCGCGTGGCACTGGCCCGGGCGCTGGCGCCCAAGCCGCACCTGCTGCTGCTCGACGAGCCGTTCTCCAACCTCGACGTGGACCTGCGCGAACGCCTCTCGCTGGAGGTGCGCGACATCATCAAGCAGGCCGGCATCACGGCCATCCTGGTCACGCACGACCAGCACGAGGCCTTCGCCGTCGCCGACGAGATCGGCATCATGCACCAAGGCCGCATCCAGCAATGGGATACGCCCTACAACCTCTACCACCGCCCGGCCAACCGCTTCGTCGCGGATTTCGTCGGCCAGGGCGTATTCATGCAGGGCGATGTGCTCAACCCGCGCCAGGTGAAGATCGAACTGGGCACGCTCTCCGGCAGCATCCCGACCGACTGCGGCATGGGCTGCGCCGCCTGCGGCAAGGGCTGCCATGTTTCCGTGCTGCTGCGCCCGGACGATATCGTGCATGACGACGCCAGCCCGACGCAGGCGGAAGTCGTGTCGAAAGCCTTCCGCGGCGCCGAGTTCCTCTACACGCTGAGACTGCCCTCCGGCGTGCGCGTGCTCTCCCTGGTGCCGAGCCACCACAACCACGCCATCGGCGAGAAGATCGGCATCCGGCTCGATGTCGACCACGTGGTCGTCTTCAGGAACGCATGATCCCCTGGCTCGAGCGCGGCACCCCTTTCCCTCCCGTGGAAAAGGCGCTGCGCCGGCCCAACGGCCTGCTATGCGCAGGCGGCGATCTCTCTCCCGAGCGCCTGGTCGAGGCCTACCGCCACGGCATCTTTCCCTGGTTTTCCGCAGGCGAGCCGATCCTGTGGTGGAGCCCCGACCCGCGCATGGTGCTGTTCCCCGAAGAAATGAAGATCTCGCGCTCGCTCGGCCGGACGCTGCGCCGCGGGCAGTACGAAGTACGCCTCGACACGGCGTTCGAACAGGTCATCCGCGCCTGCTCCGAACCGCGCGCCGGCCGGGACGGCACCTGGATCACGCCCGAAATGCAACAGGCCTATTGCCGCCTGCACGAACTCGGCTATGCCCATTCAGTCGAAACCTGGATGGAGGGCAGGCTTGCCGGCGGGCTATACGGCATGGCCATCGGGCGCGCCTTCTACGGCGAATCGATGTTCTCGCGCGCGGCCGACGCCTCGAAGATTGCGCTGGCCCACCTGACACGCCTTCTTGAGCGCAAAGGTTTCGCCGTGATAGATTGCCAGATGACGACTGCGCATCTTGCTTCTCTGGGCGCGCGGGAAATCAGGCGGCGCGAATTCGCGTGCGGCCTGGCAGCATGGACCGGCGAAGGCGAAGGACCCGGCAAGTGGCCAGCGGAGGAAGCAAAAGGGTTGTTCTGCGATAACAGCATATGAGCCTCCTCAAGGACCTTCCTTTCCCGCTGCTCCAGTTCTATGCCACGGCACCCTATGCCTGCTCCTACCTGCCCGGCCGCATCGCCCGCTCCCAGGTCGCCACGCCCAGCCACCTGATCGATGCCGCCGTCTACAGCGAACTGGTGCGTTCCGGCTTCCGCCGCAGCGGCATCTTCACCTACCGGCCCTACTGCGACGCCTGCCGCGCCTGCGTGCCGGTTCGCATCCCCGTCGAGCGCCTGGCGCCGAACCGCGCCCAGCGCCGCGCCCAGGCCAGGCACGGCAATCTCGTCGCGCGCGAGATGCCCCTCGCCTTCCGCGAAGAGCACTATGCCCTCTACCAGCGCTACCAGGCGTCGCGGCACTCCGGCGGCGGTATGGATCAGGACAGCAGCGAGCAGTATGCGCATTTCCTGCTGCAAACCCATGTCGACAGCCGCCTGGTCGAATTCCGCGAGGAAGGCGTGCTGCGCATGGCGTGCATCGTCGATGTACTGAGCGACGGGCTGTCGTCGGTCTACACCTTCTTTGAGCCGGACCTGCCCGGCACGAGCTTCGGCACGTATTGCATCCTCTGGCAGGCGCGGCAGTCCCGGGCGCTGGGCCTGCCCTATCTCTACCTCGGCTACTGGATCCGCGAAAGCCGCAAGATGGCCTACAAGGCCCGCTTCCGGCCGATCGAGGGGCGCATCGGCGGCGTCTGGCGCGAGCTGACGAACGAGGACATCGAACACCGGCGCTGAACGGCAACGCACGATGGGATAAAATCGCGCGATGCTCTATGAACTTGTCCGCCCCTTTCTCTTCGCGCTCGACGCCGAAACCGCCCACGAACTGACTCTCGCCGGCCTGCGCACGGCCAACGCACTGCACCTGCCGGTGGCCTGCACCGCGCCCGGCGCCAGGCCGGTGCGCGTGATGGGGCTGGATTTCCCCAACCGGGTCGGCCTCGCCGCCGGCCTGGACAAGAACGGCGAGTGCATCGACGGCCTGGCAGCGCTCGGTTTCGGCCACCTCGAAATCGGCACCGTGACGCCGCGCCCGCAGCCGGGCAACCCGAGGCCGCGGCTGTTCCGCCTGCCTGAGCGCAAGGCCATCATCAACCGCATGGGATTCAACAACCACGGCGTCGACGCGCTGGTCGCCAACGTGCGGCGCGCCGCCTGGAAGGGCATCCTCGGCATCAACATCGGCAAGAATTTCGACACGCCCATCGAGCGCGCCGCGGACGACTACCTGGCCTGCCTGGGCAAGGTGTATGCCTTCGCCAGCTACGTCACCATCAACATCTCCTCGCCCAACACGAAGAACCTGCGCCAGTTGCAGGAGCAATCCGAACTGGATGCGCTGCTCGCCCCGCTCAAGCAGGCGCAGGAATCGCTCGCGCAGCAGCACGGCCGCTACGTGCCGCTGGCGCTGAAGATCGCGCCGGACCTGGACGAGGCGCAGATGCGGGCCATCGCCGCCGCCGTGCGCCGCCACCGCATCGACGCCGTGATCGCCACCAACACGACGGTCTCGCGCGAAGGCGTCGAGCATCTGGCCTGCGGCGGCGAAGCCGGCGGCCTCTCGGGCGCCCCGCTGTTCGAGAAATCCACCGCGGTGCTCACCGCGCTGGCGCACTCTCTTGCCGGCGAGGTTCCCGTCATCGGGGTCGGCGGCATCCTGGATGGCAGATCGGCGCGCGCCAAGCTGGAAGCCGGCGCGCAGCTGGTGCAGGTCTATACGGGGCTGATCTATCGCGGGCCCGCGCTGGTGAAGGAAGTCATCGCCGCCACGAGCGATTTCAAGTAAGAAACGGGGGGCAAAATGCTGGTCGGCGTACCGAAGGAAATCAAGAATCACGAGTACCGCGTCGGCCTGACGCCGGCCGGGACCCATGCTCTCGTGCTGGCCGGCCATACGGTGCTGGTGGAGAAAGGCGCCGGCGCACGCGCCGGTTTCCCCGACAGCGCCTACACGGAGGCAGGCGCAACGCTGGCGGAGAACGCGGCCGGGGTCTACGGCCGCGCCGACATGGTCATCAAGGTAAAGGAACTGCAGGCGGCGGAATTCCCGCTCACCAAGGCGGGGCAGATCCTTTTCTGCTACCAGCATCTCGCGCCCGACCAGGATCTGCTGCGGCACACCCTCGACAGCGGCGTCACCTGCATCGCCTACGAAACGGTTGCCGACGCATCCGGCGCCCTGCCGCTGCTGGCGCCCATGTCGCGCGTGGCCGGCCGCCTGGCGCCGCAGGTCGGTGCCTGGGCGCTGCAGATGGCCAACGGCGGCTCGGGCATCCTGCTTGGCGGCGTGGCCGGCGTGCCGCCGGGCAAGGCGGTCATCGTCGGCGCCGGCAATGTCGGCGCCAACGCCCTGCAGATCGCCGTTGGCATGGGCGCCCAGGTGACCCTGTTCGACCGCGGCGTGACCAAGCTGGCGGCGCTCGATCAGATCTACCGGGGCCGCATCGCCACCCGTGTCGCCGATCCGCTCACGCTCGATCGCGCGATCGCCGATGCCGATCTCGTCATCGGTGCCGTGCTGGTCCCGGGCAAGCTGTCGCCCAAGCTCATTTCGCGCGATCTGCTGCGCCGCATGCGCCCCGGTTCGGTCATTGTCGACGTCGGCATCGACCAGGGCGGCATCGCCGAAACCTCGCGTCCCACCTCGCATTCGAATCCGGTCTTCGTCGAGGAAGGCATCGTGCACTACTGCGTGCCCAACATGCCCTCGGCGGTGGCACGCACCGCGACGGTTGCGCTGACCCAGGCGACGCTGCCGTATGCGCTGAAACTCGCCAGTCTCGGCCTGCGCCGCGCGCTGGCCGAGGATCCCCGCCTCATGCATGGCTTGCAGATCCACGCCGGCAAGGTGACGCACGCCGGTCTCGCCGATGATACGAAACGGCCTTACACGCCGCCCGGCCAAGCGCTCGCCGCTGGCTGACAATATTCGGAAAAGTCATAAGACTATTACCTGATTAGGGTTGTAGGGTGCGCCGCAAAAAGCGATAATTTCCGGTCGCGAAGCCGCAACCCAACATGACCGGTTACCTCTTCATCCTCATCGGCGCCGTTCTCGTCAATAACGTCGTCTTCGGCCGCATCCTCGGCCTGTGCCCCTTCATGGGCGTTTCCAGGAAGCTGGAGACGGCTGTCGGCATGAGCGCGGCGACCACCTTCGTGCTCACCGTCGCCTCCGGCGCGTCCTACCTGATCGACCATTACCTGCTGCTGCCGAACGGCCTCGAATACCTGCGCACCCTGTCCTTCATCATCGTCATCGCCGGGCTGGTGCAGCTCACCGAGATGGTCATCCAGAAGACCAGCCCGCTGCTGCACCAGGTGCTCGGCATCTATCTGCCCCTCATCACCACCAACTGCGCCGTGCTCGGCGTGCCGCTGCTCAACGTCGCTTTCAAGAACAACCTGCTCGAATCGCTGCTGTTCGGCTTCGGCAGCGCCGTCGGCTTCTCGCTGGCGCTGGTGCTCTTCGGCAGCCTGCGCGAACGGCTCGACGGCGCGGATGTCCCCGTGCCCTTTCGCGGCACGGCCATCGCCATGATCACCGCCGGTCTGATGAGCATCGCCTTCATGGGCTTCGCCGGCCTCGACAAGTACCACCACTGATGTTAACCGCACTACTCGTCATGGCCGGCATCGCCGTGGTGCTCGGCGGCATGCTCGGCTTCGCCTCGATCCGCTTCAAGGTGAAAGGCGACCCGCTGGTCGACAAGATCGACGCCATCCTGCCGCAGACGCAGTGCGGCCAATGCGGCTTCCCCGGCTGCAAGCCCTACGCGCAGGCCATCGCCAAGGGCGAGGCCGAGATCAACCAGTGCCCGCCGGGAGGCGAGGAAGGCATCCGCAAGCTGGCCGACCTGCTCGGCAAGGAGTTCAAGCCGCTCTCCGCCGAGCATGGCGTGGAAAAGCCGAAGCAGGTGGCCGTCATCGACGAGAACCTCTGCATCGGCTGCACGCTATGCATGCAGGCCTGCCCGGTGGACGCCATCGTCGGCGCGGCGAAACAGATGCATACCATCGTGGCGCCGCTGTGCACCGGCTGCGAACTGTGCGTGCCGCCCTGCCCGGTCGATTGCATCGCGATGGTGCCGGTGCAGGAGACGCTCGAGACCTGGAAGTGGCGCTATCCCGTAACGCCGCTCGTCAAGGAAAAAGCGCCGGCATGATCGCCTCGCTTTTCAGGTTCAAGGGCGGCGTCAAGCCGGCCTCGCACAAGGACGAGTCGACGCGTGCGCCGATCGCCTGCGCGCCGCTGCCGACGCGGCTGGCGGTGCCCCTGCGCCAGAGCGCCGGCGGCACGCCGCAGCCCCTGGTGAAAGCCGGGCAGAAGGTGCTCAAGGGCGAGCGCATCGGCGCTCCGGAAGGAAACTTCTCTTCGGCCATCCACGCCCCCACCTCCGGCACGATCCTGGCTGTGGAACCGCACATGCTGCCGCACCCCTCCGGCCTTTCCGCGCCGTGCGTGGTGATCGAACCCGACGGGGAGGAGCGCTGGATAGAGCGCGTACCGGTGAGCTACGCCTCGGAAACACCGGACGCGCTGCGCGACATCCTGCGCGATGCCGGCATCGTCGGCCTGGGCGGCGCAACCTTCCCCAGCCACATCAAGCTGAAACCCGGCGCCTCCGGACGCATCGAGACGCTGGTCATCAACGGCGCCGAGTGCGAGCCGTGGATCACCTGCGACGACCTGCTGATGCGCGAGCGGGCCGCCGGGATCGCTCGCGGCATAGCCATCCTCCGCCACATCGTTTCGGCCGGTCGCGTGCTGGTCGGCATCGAGGACAACAAGCCGCAGGCCATCGCCGCCATGCGCGCCGCGACGTCGCAAGCGGACGGCGTCGAGGTCGTGCCGGTGCCGACGCGCTACCCGGCCGGCGGCGAGAAGCAGCTGATCCGCGTGCTCACCGGCATCGAGATTCCCTACGGCCGCTTCGGCACCGAATACGGCGTACAGTGCTTCAACGTCGCCACGGCCTACGGCGTGCATCGCGCCATCGAACTGGGCGAGCCGCTGGTCTCACGCATCGTGACGCTCACCGGCAACGTCGAGCGGCCGGGCAATTTCGAGGTGCTTATCGGCACGCCGATCGACGAATTGCTCAAGCTCGCGGCGCCGAAAGCCGACACCGACCGCTACATCATGGGCGGCCCGATGATGGGCTTTACCCTGTCCAAGATCGATCTGCCGGT